>NZ_JBEXCV010000012.1:0-98776 GCF_040605455.1 Embleya sp. NPDC005575
GGTGAGAGGTGTTCAGACTGGTGCTCTCCCCATCTGCCCGCCGGTCGCTGCGGGGCCGGGCCCGCAGCCTTGACCGGCGCGGTCCCCGAGTCCGCGCACCCGGCGGCGGCGAGGCAAAGACACAGGCCCAGCGCGACACCGCAGCGGGTGAGCACTCGCCGTGAGAGGAACGTCATCGAATCCACACAGCCCATGGCGGCGTCTGATGCCCATTACCGCCCCGATCCGAACCAGGACGTTCGTTCGAGTCGGATCCGCGGGCGGATCCATCGGCCTCCGACGGCGCGCGAGCGCGCTCCGATCCGGTCGACCGGTGCCCGCGGGACGAACCGGGCCCACCGGCGGCGCGTCCCGAGCGCCCCGCCGTGCCGGCGGCCGAACACGGGTCGGCAACAATGGGCGCGTACACACGATCGAGGCGCACACGATGCGCGCGCGATCGAAACGTAGCCGAGAGTCGAGCCGAGGAGGCAGGCGTGGGTGCCGAGAACGGGCAGTCCGCAGAGCAGGCGCAGCCGATCAAGCAGCGCAAGAACGGCCTGTACCGGGGTGTCTCGGAGGAACTGGCCGCGAACATGCGCGCCGGCTGGGCCGACACCGAGCGCGCCGACCTCGCGCCGATCGAACAGGCCCCGAACGCCGCCCGTCGACGGGCCGCGTTGTCGGCCCGCTTCCCGGGCGAGCGCCTGGTGATTCCCGCGGGCAACCTCAAGACCCGATCCAACGACACCGAATACTCCTTCCGGGCGTCGACCGAGTACGCCTACCTGACCGGCGACCTGACCCAGGATGGGGTCCTCGTCCTGGAGCCGATCGCCGACGGCCACGACGCGGTGCTGTATCTGCTGCCGCGCTCGAACCGGGAGAACGGCGAGTTCTGGCTGGACGGTCAGGGCGAGCTGTGGGTCGGCCGGCGGCCCGGTCTGCGCGAGGGCGAGGCGCTGTACGGGCTGGCGTGTCGCGACGTGCGCGAGGCCGCGACCGAGGTGGCGCGGGCCGGTGCGGACGTGCGCATCGTGCGTGGGCACGACGCCGGGCTGGAGAGTGCGCTCGGCGAGCGGCTGAACGCCGAGCGGGACGAGGAACTGCGGATCTTCCTGGCCGACGAGCGACTGGTCAAGGACGAGTTCGAGATCCGCCAGCTCCAGGCCGCGGTGGACTCCACCGTGCGCGGCTTCGAGGATGTCGTGCGGGTCCTGGACCGGGCCGAGGCGACCTCCGAGCGCTACATCGAGGGCACCTTCTTCCTGCGTGCGCGGGTCGAGGGCAACGACGTCGGATACGGCTCGATCTGCGCGGCGGGGCCGCACGCGACCACCCTGCACTGGGTCCGCAACGACGGCCCGGTGCACGCCGGCGACCTGTTGCTTTTGGACGCGGGCGTGGAGACGCACACGCTCTACACGGCGGACGTGACCCGGACGCTGCCGATCACGGGTCGGTTCACCGAATTCCAGCGGCGGATCTACGACGCGGTGTTCGCCGCGCAGGAGGCGGGCATCGCCGCCGTGCGTCCCGGCGCCAAGTACCGCGAGTTCCACGACGAGGCGCAGCGCGTACTCGCCGAGCACCTGGTCGCCTGGGGAATCGTCGAGGGGCCGGTGGAGCGGGTTCTGGAGCTGGGCCTACAGCGCCGTTGGACGCTGCACGGCACGGGCCACATGCTCGGCCTGGACGTGCACGACTGCGCGGTGGCGCGCACCGAGTCGTACGTCGACGGTGCGCTGGAGCCGGGCATGTGCCTGACGGTGGAGCCCGGGCTGTACTTCCAGGCCGACGACCTGACGGTGCCCGAGGAGTACCGCGGCATCGGGGTGCGGATCGAGGACGACATCCTGGTCACCGAGCACGGGACGGGCGCTTTGCAGTGATGGAGCAGGGCGTGGGTGACGTGGCCGAGGTTGGCGCCGAAGCGGGCGTGGCGGCGATGCGCGGCGAGGACGACCAGATCGGCCTCGTCGCTGGTGGCGATCAGTGCGTGGGCGGGGGCGTCGCAGACGACCTGCTCGGTGAGCGGAACACGGGGGTACTCGTCGAGGAAGGGAGCCAGCGCCGCGGCGAGGTTTGCCTCGGCGGCCTTGCGCCCGTCGTCGGCGTCCCAGAGCGGAGCCGCGTAGGGCGCGGCGGGAGACACCGGGGGCGACCAGGCGTAGACGGCACGCAGCGGCACACCACGGGCCTGTGCCTCCGCGAACGCGGCTTCGACGGCGAGGGAACAGTCGATCGCGGAGACGCCCACGACGACGGTGCCCGGCTCGTCTTTCGGGGCGTTCGTGTGCCGCTCGCGGACGACGAGGACCGGGCAGCGCGCGGCGGCGGCGACGGACAGGGACACGGAACCCATCAGCAGGCCCGCGAAGCCGCCCAGGCCGCGACTGCCGAGAACGACGAGCGCGGCGCGGTCGGTGGCCTCCTCCAGGGTGGGGATGGTGCGTGCGAGGGCGACGGTGGTGACGATCCCCAGGTCGGGGTGCCGAAGGCGGGCCCGCTCGGCGGCCTTGCCGACCAGGGCGCCCGCTTCCTTTTGCAACCGGGCGGCGTTGCGGTCCGCTTCGTGGGTCGGCGCCCATTCGACGACGTGCAGCACCTCCAAGGGCACGTGTCGGCGGGCCGCCGCGTCCGCGGCCCGATCGGTCGCGAGGTCCGAGACCGGGGAACCGTCCACGGCCACGACGACGTGTCCGCGCGCGGGCCCGTCATCGGGTTCGGTGGTTTCGCCGGCCGGGGTGTTGTCGTTCACGTTTTCCTCCAAGGGTCGAGTGAGGTTGTGGCGCCAGGGCTTGTGCGCACGGGAGCAGGCCCCGGACGCGCTGCCGGCGTCCGGGGCCTGCGGTGATTCAGCTCTCCGCGGAGTCGTTCTCTGCCGAGCCGAGTGGTCCGTACAGCTCCAGCAGGCGAAGTCGGCTCGCCTGGAGTCGGCCGGCGATCACCTGCGCGCACACGAGGGTGATCGCGCGCCCGAAGTCGGTATCGCGCTCGCATTCGGCACGCACGGCCCCGGCGTCGAACTCCACCGCGCGGACGGTCCCGATGGCCTGGGCGCCCAGGTGCCACCGGTAGGGCGGGAACAGCCAACTCCACCCGATCAGTTCACCCGCCCCCAGCGTCTCCACGGTCGCCGCGTGGCTGCCGGGGACGTGTACGTCCAGGCAGACGGAGCCGCCTTCGACGAGCCAGAAGTTGCGGGCGGGCCGGCCTTCCTCGAACAGGCGGGTGCCCGATTCGAACGTGACCGGTCGGCCGAAGGCCATGAGCCGGTCCAGGTGTTCCTTGGGGATGCGGCCGATCCGGCCGGTGGAGTGGGACACGGCGTCCTCCTCAACGGCCGGGCACGCGGCGGGTGAAGTGTGCCGGGCCGGGCCTGATGTGACTGTCGTCGAAGTCGAAGGTGATGGTGTGCGTCACGCTCTCGACGCCGTCGACGGCCCGACACAGCCGCAGCACGATGTCGATGAGACTGCGGTTGTCGACCGCCCCGGACAAGCACACCACTGCTTCGCGTACGTCCACCTCGATCGTGCCGGGCTCCAGCCACAGCGCGGTACGCAGCACGTCCTGCTCGATCTCGGCGCGGATGTCCGCGTCCGGGCGCAGGAACGTGCGCAGCAGGTCGCAGCGGCTGACGATGCCCACCAGGCGACCGCCGACGTCCACCACCGGGAGGCGCTTGACGTGGTGACGGTCCATCAGACGCGCGCCGCGCAGCGTGCTCGACGAGGGCTCCACGCTCACCACGGGTGAGGTCATCAGGTCGCGCGAGGTGTGGCCCGCACCCTTGGTGTGCCGGTTCGTCAGCCGGCGCAGGCCGGGCAGAAGGTGGGCGTCCTCGGCCTGCTCCACCTGGGCGCGCAGCAGGTCGGCCTCCGAGACGATGCCCAGGATCCGCCACTCGTCGTCGACGACCGGCAGAGCGCTGATCCGCCGAGCGTCCAACACGGCGACGATGTCCTGGAACTCGGCGTCGGGCCCCACGGTGGCGACGTCGCGGGTCATGACGTCCTCGATCTTCCGGTGCAACATGCGAACCCCCTGGCCGGCTACAACGAGTCGCCGAGGCGTCGAGGTCGACGTCTTCGGCCGGACACCACGAGCGTGTCGCCGATCCTGGCGCGCCGGCAGGGCCGCGTTGCCCGGTGGGCCGGGCCGTTCGGCCCGGTCCGGCACGTGCGCCGGCAAGGCCTGCCGTTCGACCCGATCGGGCGCGGTGACCATCGGCGTTCGCGCCGGGACCTTCGGCACCGGCGCGCCGCCGCCGCAGCGGCCAGGCTGCAAACGTTCGGCCGACGGAGTCCCTTCACGGCACACCGCCCTGCCCGGTCGAACCCCATCGCGACGACGAGGATTTCGCCATGCTCGGGAAGACAACGGCCCCGACCCACGTCCCGGACCCGCAATCGGGTCCGCGTGCCGACGGAGCACGTCGCTCCGCCGCCACGTTCGGCCTGCCCACCGCCACGGCGCTGGTGGTGGGAAGCATCATCGGCACCGGCGTGTTCGCGCTGCCGTCCGCGCTCGCCCCGTACGGCCCCATTTCCCTGGTGGCCTTCGCCATCGTCACCGTCGGCGCCCTCGCCCTGGCGATCACGTTCGGGCGGCTGTCCCAGCGGGTGCCCGGCAGCGGCGGGCCCTACGTGTATGCCCGGGAGGCGTTCGGCGAGTTCGCCGGGTTCCTCAATGCCTGGTCGTACTGGATCACCGCGTGGGCCGGCAACGCGGCGATCGTGGTGGCCTGGGTCGGCTACGTCGAGGTCTTCGTCAACACCGGTCACAACAAATGGGGTTCGGTGGCCATCGCGCTGGTGGGCCTGTGGCTTCCGGCGGCGGTCAACCTCGCCGGGCTGCGCAGCATGGGCGCCTTCCAGGTCGTCACCACCGTGCTCAAGTTCGTCCCGCTGATCCTGATGGGCACCGTCGGCCTCTTCTTCCTGGACACCGACAACTTCGGGACCTTCAACGCCCGGGGCGGATCGCCGATGGGCGCTATCTCCGCCGCCGCGGCCATCGCGTTGTTCAGCTACATCGGACTGGAGACCGTCTCGGTCGCCGCCGGCCGGGTCCGCGAGCCCGGCCGCAACGTGCCGCGTGCCACCGTGTACGGAACGCTTGCCTGCGCGGCGGTCTACCTGCTCGGCACCCTCGCCGTCTTCGGCGCCGTCCCACACGCCGAACTCGTCTCCTCCACCGCCCCGTTCACCGCCGCGGCCGACCACATGGCGGGCGGTTCCTGGGCCGGCAACGCGGTCGCGGTGGCCGCGATCGTGTCCGGGATCGGGGCGCTGGGCGGCTGGACGATGATCTGCGCCGAGATGCCGTACGCCGCCGCCGAAGAGGGCCTGTTCCCCAAGGCATTCGCCCGCAAACGCGGTGACACCCCGGTGTTCGGCATCCTCGCCGCCACCGTCCTGGCCTCGCTGATCACCGTGGCCGCCTACACGAGCTTCGACCACGTCTTCACCACCATCGTGCTGCTGAGCGTCCTGACGGCGGCGATACCCTACCTGTTCTCCGCCGCCGCGCAGCTGTACTGGCTGCTCACCCACGCCCGCCAGGCGAGCCGGGGCCGCTTCGTCCGCGATGTGCTGGTCGCCGGCACCGCCCTGGCGTTCTCCTACTGGTCGATCCAGGGCAGCGGTTACCAGACCGTTTACTACGGGCTGTTCGCCGTACTCCTCGGCGTCCCGGTCTACATCCTGCTCAAGCGCGACCGCGGCGAATACGGCGAGCGCACGATGCCCGCCGAAGCCGCGCCTTCGGAGCAGCCCGACGCGTCGGACACCACCCCGAAGCCCCGAGGGTGTGCCGCCTGAGCACCCCGGCGGGCGTGAGCCGCACCTCCTCGACGCTCCCGGGCGGGACCTTCGGCCCCGCCCGGGAGCCGGTCGGCCCTGGGCACCGGCAGCGGATCCCGCTGGACTGGTCGCGCAGCCGCCGCGGCGGATCCGACAGTCCATGAAGCGAGGCGCTTTGTGATCACCATCGCGACGACCCCGGCCAAGTCCCGCGGCGCGGCGTCACCCGGCACGCACGTCACCGTCGAACTGCGCGGCGAACTGGACATGGACGGCACGGCGATCATCGAACCCACCCTGTCCGCCCTGGCCCGCAGCGGGCCCGCCGAGCTCCGGCTTGACCTGAGCGCGCTCGCCTTCTGCGACACCTCCGGCATCAGCCTCTTCCTGCGATTGCACCACCGCTGCGCGCGTGCCCACACCACGCTCGTGCTGACCGGCATCGGCGGCCAACCGGCCCGCGTCATCCGCCTGGTGCGCCTCCACCGCACGATCGTGTGCCGCTTCACGGTCCCACGCACGCCCCGACGCGGTGCGCCCGGTGTCGCCGGCGCATCCCCGTCCTCGCCCCGGCGGCGTACGCGGGGACGGCTCTGCTCTGATCTGATCCCGGATGGGGTCGGTCCCCCGCTCATCGCGCGCGAATCGCGCTCTGCCGTCGGCCCACCAACCCTTCCGGAAGTCGTCGGCGCCGATGTCGTCCGCGACCTCCCCGACGCAACCTCCTGGAGGTCCGCTTCGCGACGCGGTATCGGATCCGCCGCACGCCCGACCGCCCGAGCCTGATGATCAGGCTCGGGCGGCGCGGGTGGTGTGCGGGATCAGGCGTCCGGCGCGGGAACGAAGACCACCGGCGCGGTGCTGTGGCGCAGGCAGTACACGCCGGTGGGGCCCGGGATCGTGGGGCACTCGATGCCGCTGGTGCCCAGTACGAGCAGCCGGGCGTTTCGCGCGCGGACGACCAGGACCTCGCCGGCCGTGCCGTGCAACGGGGTAGCCACGATCCGCTCCGGTGGGATCGGAGCCCGTACGAGACTCGCCAAGGCGCGCTCCAGACGCTCGCGCGCCACCGCCAGCGGGGCCTCGGGCCGGTCCAGGGTCGGGCGCTCGGGGTCGGCCTCCGTCCACGCCGCGACCACGTCCAGGACCACGCCGAGTTCGGCGGCCTCACGAGCGGCCCAGCGCAGGGCGAGCGCGGATCCGAAGGAGCCGTCCAGGCCCACCACGATCCGGCCCTCGGGCCGGTTCCCGGTGGTCTCGTCGGCGGGGACGGTGCCCTGCCGAGGGGACACGCCGATCGTTTCCCGGTCGAAGTGGGTACCGAGCGATTCCATGTCGAACTCCTTGGTGTGGTCCTGGTGGCGATCAACGCCGAACGTCGAAGGTTCGGACGGGGCCGATCAGGGGCGTCGTGTCGGGGGAAGCACCGGTTCCAGCCGGAAGAGCACCGGTCCGTGGTCCGTGGGGCCGTGCGCGGGCTTGCGCCCGGCGAGTGCCGAGACCAGATCCCGGGCGGTCACCAGGCCGACCATCGCGTCGCTGTCGTCGGTGACCGCGAGCGCGTCGACCGCGTGGTCGGTCATCACCTCGGCCACCTCGGCGAGTCGAGCGGAGCTCGGCACGTGCGGCTGGGAACCGCCGGGCAGCAGGTCGCCCACGTACCGCTCGGCGAGCGAGATGGCCGGGAGCGCGCACGCCACCGCGAGTTCGCTCCGCTCCAACAGCCCCACGCAGCGGCCGTCCTCGTCCACCACGGGGAGGTGGTGGAACCCGGTGCGCTGGATCAGCTCCCAGGCCATCAACAAGGATTCGTCGCCGGCGACGGTCAGCAACGCCGTGCTCATCACGTCGGCCACGGTGCGCTCACCCACCGACGCCCGCCGGTGCGTCGTCGAGGAGCCGTTGCCCGCAGTGGTCCCGCCGCTCGTCCTCATCGCGCTCACCTCCTGTGCATCGGCGTCCGCAATCGCGCGGTTCACCTGTTCCTCACCATGGAACGTCCGCGGCCTCGAACACAGGGCCGGTGGGGATGGTCGGCCGGGCCGAAGGTCCCGGGCCGCCGGTACCGGGCGGCCCTGTGCCCGACGGCGGAGCACGCGCACGCTGAGGGTGAGGGACCAATCGCACGTCGCGGTGCCGGTCCCGCCGCCCGAGCCGTCGGCACGCGACGATTGGACAAGCTCATGAGCACCGGAACCCACCTTCCCGGCCTCGGCGTCCTGATCGGCTACGACGGCTCGCCCGACGGCGAACGTGCGCTCGCCTGGGGCGCCCGGGCCGCCGCCGAAGCGAAGGCACCGCTGTACCTGGCGATGGCCATCCCGGCCGGCGCCCTCGGCCGGCACGCTCACGCGGCCGAGGTTCGCGAAGGCGCCCGCGCCCTGCTGGAGCAGGCGGGGGACCGGAGCCGCGTGGCCCACCCGCACCTGACGGTCGAGACGTCGCTGGTCGAGGGCCCGGCGGCGGATGTGCTCCTGGAGGCGAGTCGACGTGCCGAGCTGATCGTGCTCGGCACCCGAGGCCACGGCGGTTTCGCCGGGCTGCTGCTCGGATCGGTGTCGCTGCGCGTGTGTGCGCACACGAGCTGCCCCGTGGTGGTCGTGCCGGAGGCGGCCGACCACGTGGATACCGCGAGCGTCGTCGTGGGCGTCGCGGACCACAGCGATACGCCGGCGGTCGAGTTCGCCGTGGAGCGGGCACGCCGCATCGGCGGCAGGGTGGTGCCCGTACACGTGTGGACACTTGCGATGGCGGGCTACTTTCCCGGCGTGGTCGCGCCGTTGCTCGGCGACCCGCTCGACATGGCGGCAACCCACGACCACCTCCTGGCCGAGATCCTGGACCCGATTCGGGCCCAGGCACCGGATGTCACGATCGAGGCGATCGTCACGACCGGCACGCCCGCCTACGCGCTGATCGGCGTCGCCGCGCACGCGGATCTGCTGGTGGTCGCCGCCCACCGGGCCCATGGCCCCTTCCCGATGCGCCTCGGGCCCACCACCCACGCAGTGCTCCACCACGCGTCCTGCCCGGTGGCCGTCGTGCCGATTCCCGCCGCCGCGCCATGAACGGCACCCGCCCGGGAGAGCGGGTGTCGATCCGATGAGCGGACCCCTACGCCCACCGCCACAGGATCCCTGGGTGCTGACCTTCCAGGGCTTCGACGCCGAGGACGAGGGCCGGCGTGAGGCGCTGTGCGCGGTCGGCAACGGCTATCTGGTGACCAGGGGCGCGGCCCCCGAGTCCCGCGCCGACGGGGTCCACTACCCCGGCACCTACCTGGCCGGCCGCTACGACCGCGCCGTCTCGACGATCGACGGCCACCGGGTGGAGAACGAGGATCTGATCAACTGCCCGAACTGGCTGCCGCTCACCTTCCGGGCCGCCGACGCGCAGGCATGGTTCGGCGAGGACCCCACCACGCGGGTCGTGTCCCAGCGCCTGGAACTCGACCTGCGCTTTGGGGTATTGACCCGCGACGCCCTGATCGCCGACGCGGCGGACCGACGCACGCGGCTGGTGCAACGACGGATCGCCAGCCTTGCCGATCCACACATCGTGGCGCTGGAGACGGTGCTGACCCCGGAGAACTGGTCCGGCCTGCTGCACGTCAGCTCGGCGCTGGACGGCACCGTCACCAACACCGGAGTCGCCCGCTACCGGAGTCTGGTCGGCCGGCACCTGACGCCCGCCGGTCAAGGACACGACGCGGAAACACTGTGGCTGCGCGTGCGAGCCACCGGCTCCCCGCTCCAGATCGCCGTCGCGTCGCGCACCCGCCTCCTCCGCGACGGCGCGGCCATCGAGGTCGAGCCCGCGTTCGAGACGCAGACGGGCCGGCCCGCGCAGGTGTTCACCGTCGACGCCGTAGCGGGCCGGCCGGTGACCGTCGAGAAGACGGCGTCCCTCTACACCTCCCGGGACCCGGCCGTCGACGATCCACAGCCCGCCGCCGTTCGCGCGGTCTCGCGCGCGGGACCCTTCGCCGCCCTGCTGCGCGCCCATGCGACGCGCTGGGCACAACTGTGGCGCCGGTTCCGCACGGAGGCCCAGTTCACCGATCGGGCCGGCGAGACGAACGCCGTGCATCTGCACCTGTTCCACACCGCACAGACCTACTCCGAGCACACCGTGGACCTGGACGCCGGGATGCCGGCCCGCGGCTGGCACGGCGAGGGATACCGGGGTCACATCTTCTGGGACGAGCTGTTCGTGCTCCGCACGCTGAACCTGCGCGTGCCGGAGATCAGCCGCGCCGTACTCCGCTACCGGCACCGGCGCTTGGACGCGGCCCGGCAGGCCGCCCTGGACGTCGGTCGGCGGGGGGCGATGTACCCGTGGCAGAGCGCCTCCGACGGCACCGAGCAGGCCCCGCGCACCCACCTCAACCCGATGTCCGGACGTTGGCTCCCGGACCGCACACACCTGCAACGCCACGTCGGCCTGGCCGTCGCCTACAACACCTGGCAGTACTACCAGGCCACCGGTGACCTCGACTTCCTGAACACCGCCGGCGCGGAGATGATGCTGGAGATCGCCCGCTTCTGGGCCGACACCGCGTGCTACGACCCCACCATGGAGCGGTACCGGATCCGGGGTGTGATGGGCCCGGACGAGTACCACGACGCCTACCCGTGGGCCGACCGTCCCGGCATCGACGACAACACGTACACGAATGTCCTGGCCTCCTGGGTGCTCGCCCGCGCACTGGACACGCTCGACGCGCTGCCCGGATACCGGCGCGAGGAGTTGATCGAACGGCTCGACGTGGACCCCGAGGAACGCGATCGCTGGCGTACCGTCGCCCGTCGGCTCCACGTCCCGTTCCACGACGGCGTGCCGAGCCAGTTCGCCGGGTACGAGCGCCTCGCCGAGCTGAATTGGGAGCAATACCGGCGGCGATACCCGAACAACCGGCGCCTCGATCGCATCCTGGAGGCCGAAGGCGACAGCGTGAACCGCTACAAGGCTTCCAAACAAGCCGACGTGCTGATGCTCTACTACCTCTTCCCGGCCCGGGAGATCCGCGACCTGTTGCGTCGCCTCGGCTACCCGGCCGGGCACGAACTGGCGCAACGCACGGTCGACTACTACCGGACGCGAACCGTGCACGGATCGACGCTCAGCTCGGTGGTACACGCCTGGGTGCTGGCCCGAACCGATCGCCGGCGATCGTGGCGCTACTTCCGCGACGCGCTGGGCGGCGACGTTCTCGACGTGCAGGGAGGCACCACCGCCGAAGGGATCCACCTCGGTGCCATGGCCGGGACGGTGGATCTGTTGCAGCGCTGCTACACCGGTCTCGACACACGCGGGGACGTGCTGTGGCTCGACCCCCGTCTTCCCGCCCGACTCGGCCATCTGCAGGTCGAGTTGTGTTACCGGGGGCACTGGGGCGTGGTGGTGACGGTTGGTCGACGCACGGCGACCGTGAGCCTACGTCCGGGTCGGCAGGGCTCGATTCCGGTCGGATTCCGCAGCTCCGTGGTCGAGATCCCGCCCGGGGGCAGCCACACTTTCACCCTCTGACTGCCCCGTCCGCGAGCAGCTGCTCGCTTCCGCGATCAACTGCTCGGCGAGTCCGGCCTGTCCCGACCGCGAGTCTTGCCCCCGCGGGGTGCGCTCGGCCACGCGGTCAGGACCGCCAGGCGCTCCTGGTACTCCTCGGTGTCGATCTCGCCCCGGGCGTACCGCTGAGCCAACATCTCGGTGGCCGACGAGCCGCCCGGGTCCGAGTCCCTCCGACCGAGCGAGGAGCTTCGCGCCAACACCCACACCGCGGCGACGAGCACGGCGATCAAGGCGAGCATCAGGACCGACCCCCACACCCACCTCCAGCTGTCGTCCTCGTACATGTGCCCGACGCGACGCGCGGGCATCGCCGCCAGGGCCGGAGCCATTGCCATTGCCATTGCCATTGCCCTCACCTTCTCCGGACGCCGAACCGACTTCCACTCCACCTTCATGGTGCGTCGGGTCGTGGACGAGCGCTGGAGCCATCCGACCCGGCGGCCCGGGCCGACCGGCCCTCCCGGGCGAGGCCGCCGATCCGGACAGTGGGGTGAGCGGGCATCCGCCCACCCCACCCGGGGACGGCGCCGGTGCCCGTGCCGCCGACGGGGGCGCCCGAGGCGGACGGACCGACGGAGGGCGACGTGAACTCCGCGAGGACACACATGGCAACGCGAGATCGGCGTTCGGCGCCGCCGACAATGGTCCCGAAGGTCTGCGATGTCATGAGCGCGCCGGTCGTGCACGTGACGTTGACGGACACGCCCCGCCGGGCCCGAGAGCTGATGCTTGCGCTCGGACTTCGCCACCTCGCGGTCGTCGACCCGGACACCGGCGTGGCGGTGGGCGTGCTGCGCGATCGTGAGCTCGCCGATGCGCGGGCTTTGCGCCACATGGGATGCGGCCCGCGTACGGTCACCGAACTCGTCCGGCGTTGCGCGCCGATCGTCCGCCCGGAGGTCGACGCACTCACCGCCGTCGAATACATGCTCGACGCCGAGGTCGACGCGTTGATCGTCGGCGATCGGACCCGGATACCGCTCGGAATCGTCACCGGCCACGACTTGGCACGCGTCCTGACCCGGATCCACCACGACCCCATGGCCGGGCCGTAGGAGGCGTCGCGCATGATGGCGATCATGTCGTCGAGCATCGCCCCGTTCCGGCGATGGAGCCCGCGTTGTGCCTCTTCTCGCGCGCCCCGGGGCCTGCCTGCCGGTCGGCCGCCTGGCGGCTCCCGGACCTTCCCCCGCCGGTGCCGGTCGGATCCTCACCGCCGATCCGCTGCGAAGGGCGGTCCCGTACCTGCGCCTGCTCGGTTGGCGGCCGTCTCGTCGACCCCAGGGTCGGCCGGCTCGAGTGTCTCCTCCACCGGGCGGCGAGGGGTGGGCGCTCCGGGAGGTCCGTATCCCATCCGCAGCACCATCTGGACATAGCCGGGACCGGTCTGCGGATCGCGCAGGTTCGCGCGGGTGTCGGGCCATTCCACCGCCTGGTGGAGGACCGACATGCGCAGGCCGTGGACGGTCGCCAACAGCCATGCCCGCTCCATGGCCTGGCCGGCGCGCAACCAGTCCTCGGGACGATCGAAGCGGGTGGTCAGCGTCGCCACCTGGGGCAGCGCCTCGAAGCGCTGTGTCGAGGCGGGAGCTGCGGGCGGGTGTCCGGTGAAGGCGCGGACCGGTACCCGGGCGTCGTGATCCTGCGGACCCAGGGCCGTGCGGGGGATGCCGTCGATCGCGGGCTCCTCCACGCGCAGCCACCCGCGGGTCTCCGCCTGCCGGGCAAGGTCGGCGGCCGTTCGTCGTTCGGCTTCCGCCGTCAGGTTCAGGACGCGGCGCGCGTCGGCTTCCTCCAGTACGGCCAGGACCACGCCCTCCGCGGCGGCGGCGGCGACGAGTTCACCGACGACGCGCTCCGGCACGTCACGGTTGGCGAACGGCAGCCGGCTGGAGTGCCGTTGGGCGATCGCCGGGTACAGGTCGGGGCCATAGGGATGCGGGGTGTGGGCGAATCCACTCAGGTCGAGCACGGCCGCCGGTCGCGGATCGGCGTCGTGCGGCAGCAGGGTCACCCGTGGGTCCCGGCCCAGCTGGGCGGCGGTGACGCGCAGGTTGAACACGGCCGCGCCCACGGAGATGTGCATGGCCCTGCCGTCGGGGTCGGTGAGCGGGACCGCACGGGTCCTGTCGGCGTACACCGCGATTCCCCGGCCGTCGATCGTAGGCCGGAAGAACCAGGGTTGGCTGTTGTGCAGCGAGGGTGCCGCACCGCCTGCGTTGGCCAGATTCCGCAGGTCGGCGGGACTCAGGGATGCGTTGGTCATGTCGATCTCTCCCTACGGCCCATCATCGCGGCCGAACGCCGAGGAGCGGTGTGCGGCGCCGACGGGCCGGTCCAAAGCGTGCACCGGACGCAGCCGGAGTTCGCGACGCCCGGCCTCGACGGTTGCCCACAGGACCGCAACTCGGGCGGCGTCGGCGTTGTCGACCCCGACGACCATGGGCGCCGACTCCTCGAAGGCGGTCACGACGCACCTCTTTCCGGGCGAGCCGACCCGGTGTGCCGGCCCTCTCGCCCGACTCTGCTCTCGGCACCCGGCGTCGGGCAGGGCCGTTCGGCCCGGTCGGTTCGGCGAAGGGCCCACCGTTCGCACGCGGTCGAGAAGACCCATCCGTCGCGGGCGACGACGCGGACCGCCTCCCGGCCTCCGTCCCATCGCCACAAATCGTCGATCCACCGCTTCCGTCGGCTCATATCCCCCGACGGCAGGCCGCTCGGCTCCGCACCCGCCGTGCCGCTTCGGCGATTCCCCACATCGCGTCGAAAAGTCGGCGGTACCCCGGGCCGGTCGGCCCTGACCGGGCGCCACTCGGCCCTGTGGTCCGGTGACTGCGCGCGCGACGGTGAAAGTGGAAGGCATTGGGCCAGGCCGGGCCCGACCCTCTCACCGTTTGGGGCGAAGGACATGAGCGTCGACACCTCACCGAGCGGGCACCGCGCAGGGCGCTCATGGGCCGTGACCCGCCCCGGGCCGATCGACACCCACCCCCTCACGCTCGTCGAACGCGGCCCGGCGGAGCCCGGCCCGGGCGAAATCCTGGTGCGGGTGCAGGCCTGTGGCGTCTGTCGTACGGACCTGCACCTTGCGGAGGGTGACCTGGCGCCACACAGGGCGAACACCGTTCCCGGTCACGAAGTGGTGGGCGAGGTCGAGCTTGTCGGCACGGGCTCGACGCGCTTCGCGTCCGGCGATCGAGTCGGCATCGCGTGGCTGCGCCACACCTGTGGGAAATGCCGCTACTGTCGGGCCGGCGCCGAGAATCTGTGCCCCGACTCGACGTATACCGGTTGGGACGCCGACGGCGGGTTCGCCGACCGGGCTCTGGCACCCGAGGACTACGCCTACGCGCTGCCCGCCGACCGCGACGCCGAGCACTTGGCACCGCTGCTGTGTGCGGGCATCATCGGCTACCGCGCCCTGCTGCGCGCCGATCTGCCGCCCGGGGGCAGGCTGGGTATCTACGGCTTCGGCGCGTCCGCCCACCTCGCCGCACAGGTCGCGCTCGCGCGAGGCGCGTCCGTCCATGTGATGACCCGCTCCGAACAGGCCCGCCGACTGGCCCTGGAACTCGGCGCCGCCTCCGCCGCAGACACCTACGACACACCACCCGAACCTCTGGACTCCGCCATCGTGTTCGCCCCGGTCGGCGAGATCGTGCCGACGGCCCTGGCCGCGCTCGATCGGTCCGGAACCGTAGCCGTCGCGGGCATTCACCTGACCGACATTCCGTCGCTGAACTACCAACGACACCTGTTCCTCGAACGCAATCTGCGCAGCGTCACCGCCAACACCAGGCGCGACGGCGTCGAGTTCCTCCGCCTGGCGACGGAAATCGACCTCCGGGTGACGACGACGCGCTACCCGATGAGCGGTGCCGACCGAGCACTCGCGGACCTGGCCGCCGATCGCGTTCGCGGCGCGGCAGTCCTGATCGCGGATTGACCGCGCGAGCGAAGTCCCCGCCCCGTATCTCCTCGGCACCGCCAGGAACCGGTCGCCGATTTCGGTTCACCCGGTCAGGGCCGAACGGCCCCATCGAATCCGGTCCCGGCGGGCTGATCGACCCTGGGCACGGATCGCCCGATGACCGACCCTGGAGTCCTCGACAGCGAAGACAGCGAAGGCAGCGAAGGAGGAGCCGACAGCCGGGCAACGCGAGCCCGCCAGCGCCCGAAGGCATACGCCTCACCCGGAGCGAATGTGTTCGGCCCATCCGGGGATCATGCGCACGACCGCACCCGACCAGAGCCGGTGAACCATGTTTACGACAAACGCACGCCCAGGGAAATCGACGCACATTCCGACGGCTCGCGAGGTGATGCACGGCCCGGTCGTCGCGGTCGCCGCCCACGACACGTTGTGGCAGGCGATGGATCGCATGCTCACAGCCCACCTGCGCCACGTCGCCGTCACCGAAGGCGGTCGCGCCGTGGGTCTGCTCGGCGACCGCGATCTCGCATCGGTCTGGGCCCTCGACCCGCTCGGGTTGAAGCACCGCACGGCGCGCGACGTGATCGGACCCGAACCCCCGTTCGTCGACCCCGACATCGACGTGATCGGCGCGAGTAGGCGCCTTCTCGAGGCCGGTATCGACGCCCTCCTCGTCGTGGACGCGACGGACCGCGCCGTCGGCGTACTGACCGACCACGATCTGCTGGGAGTCCTGGTGGACTTGTACCAGACTCGGGAGGACCACGGAGACCAAGGCGTCCGGCATTCGAGGATGTTGCCCGACTGATCCCCGAGGACGGATGTCGACTTCGACCATCCCGGTCTCGTTCGGGTGACGTCGCGCGTCGCGCGTCGCGGGAAACGGCGCGAGGTCTCTCACTCCCGTGTGGGGTGCGTGGGGCGCTCGGGGAGGCGGATGTGAGCCGTGACCGTCTTGCCCGTATGGGTGGCGGTGACGGTGAAGCGGACGCTGAGTGAACGCACGAGTTCGAGGCCGTGGCCGGCCGGCCGGTGGGGGTCGCGGGTGCGCGGAGTCGGGTGGGCGCGGCTGGTGTCGTGGACGGCCACGCGCACCTCGGTGCCGGTGTGTTCGAGATCGAGTACGCAGGGACCGGGGGCGTGGCGCACGGCGTTGGTGACGAGTTCGCTCACGACCAGTTCGACCGCGTCGACCAGGGCACGGTGATCTGCCGGCGAATGGGTCGTGGCGAAGGCCCGCGCGGCGCGGCGGGCGGCCGCAGCCGTCCCTGCGGCGCCGGTGAAGTCGATCGAGCGGGTGGCGGCGGTCGCGGGCGAGATCGTGTGGCACTCGCCGGTGGCCGCCGGCATGCGGGGGCCTGCGGGCGAGTCGTCGTGACGGTCGGACATGAGGCCCCCGGGGTGGCGTGCTTTCGCGTCCCGGCATGGTTGTGCCGGTTGCCGACCAGACTTCCCGGCTCCCCTATGTGGTTGTCCTCTCGTCGTAACGATCGACTCGATGTTCCTTTGTACCGCCCCGGGTGCGTCGACGGCGCGTGTCGTCCGCGGGTTTCGCGGTGGATCAGGGTGCGCGGCCGGCTGGGCCGACCGCGCACCCGCCCCCGGCGCGGTGGCCGCGGGGCCGTGTGTGTGCCCGGCCCTGGCGTGCGGCGTTACTGCTGGTGCCACCTGTCGTAGAGGTCGGAGGGGTCGCAGGGCGTCGTCTTCACGAGGGTTCCGTTGGCCACGCTGGGCGTCGACAGGCACAGGCCGCTCGACACGTTCTGCCAGACGTCGTACCAGCCCGAGGGCGGCCCCGAGGGATTGTCCGCGTAGTAGACGCGCCACTGCTGCGTCGTCGCGGCCGCGTTGCAGAACGCCATCGTGACCGTGCCCGCTCCGGAGGCCGGCGCGGTGATGCACCGCCCCGTGCGCTGGTTGGTGAAGGTGAACAGGCCGGTCTGGGTGTTGAACCCTTCGAGCCACTTCTGCTCGGAAGCACCACTGCACGACCACATCTGGAGCTTCGCGGCGTTCTCGGTGGCGTTATCGAGACAGTGGCTCGAATTCCAGACGTTGATCGGACTGAAACCTGCCGCCTGCGCGGGCGAACCGGCCACGGTGACGGCCAGCATCGCCGACACCGCGGTGACGAGCGCGAACAGACTCCGCCGTAAGGACATACGTGTTCTCCGGGTTTCTCGCCGATGAGACTGTTGGAGAGCCCGAACGACGCGCGGTTCATGCAGAGGTGATGGGCAGCGCTGCGCGTCTTCAGGCTGCCCGCCGGAGACGCCGGCGACATTCTCCGGTCGGGTGTCCCGAGTCTTGCATCAAGGTTTGTCGTCGGCTCCGCATTTGGGTCAATAGCAGGTTTTCATATGGTCGATCACTTCGCGCTCGTCGTCGTCTCTCGGCCCGAGCATGGCGGGCCCGGTCGCCTGCGCCGGACGCCGGCGCCCCGATCGACACGTCCGGCGCAACTCATCGTGGGTCGAGTTGCCGCCCCCCGAGAAGAACGGAAGCGTGGCGCTCACGACGCCGCAGGGTCGATCCGGCCGCGTTGGGCGGTCGACAGGGCACGAGGTGACACCGAGGACGGCCTCCTGGTGTGTGAAGGCGAGGGCACGTGAGCACGCTGTCGAGTGACCGGCGGATCGGCACCGTCGTGAGTGGCAGCCATGGTTCTTGATCTGGTCGTCATCGGCACGGCCATCACCTTGGGGCCGTTGCACAACTCCGCGTTCATCCTGTTGCTTTCCGCGAACAGGGGGTTGTTGAAGGGAATCGTCTTCCTCCTCACCTGGCTCGCCGAACTGGTCGTAGTGGTCGCGGTCGTGCTGCTGTTGACCGGTGGCGACCCTCCTTCGCGCCAGAGCACACCCTCGACGGCGGCCTTGGCGGTGAAGCTGACCCTGGGTGTCGCGCTGGTGTTCTACGGCGAGCGCAGACGGCGCCGGGGGCCTACCCGCCCCCGGGGAAAGCCCAAGTGGATGGCACGGCTGGATCGGGTCTCCGGATGGACGGCTGCCGGTCTCGCCGTCCTGCTGCAGCCGTGGGCGATGGTCGCCGCCGGTGGCGCCACCGTGGTGAAGGCGGATCTGTCCTCCGCCGTCACGTTCGTGGCTCTGGTGAGCTACTTCCTGCTGGCCAGCGCGAGCCTGCTCGTGATGGAGCTGTACGCGACGTTCGCACCGGCCAAGGCAGAGGTGGGGCTCGAGCGGATTCGCGTGGGGATCGACGAACACCAGGACCAGGCCATCGTCGTTCTGTCACTGCTGATCGGGCTGTGGCTCGTCGGGTCGAGCACCTACGGACTCGTCAGCTGATCCGCGGGACCCGCGCAGCGGAAGCCGATGTTGCCGGTCGAGGATTCCGGGGTGTTCGGCATGCGCGCCGAGACGCGAAAGCGGCGGCAGTCCTCGGTTTCCGGCCCGGAGGAGTGCCGCATGCGCTACGAGTTTCGCGTCGCCGGCGCCGTTTCGGAGCCACTCGGCGAGGCCTTTCCCGAACTCGACCGAACTCCGATGCCCGAGCA
Organism: Embleya sp. NPDC005575; assembly: GCF_040605455.1. Taxonomy (NCBI): domain Bacteria; kingdom Bacillati; phylum Actinomycetota; class Actinomycetes; order Kitasatosporales; family Streptomycetaceae; genus Embleya; species Embleya sp. NPDC005575. Next base: position 18,812 of record NZ_JBEXCV010000012.1, read on the forward strand.
CACGCTGTTCTACGGCGGCGTGACGGACGAGGCTCATCTGTACGGGCTGTTGATGCGTTTCCAGTCCCTGGGCCTGAGTGTGATCGAAATGCGGCAGTTGCCGGACCGACCCACCTGAGGAGGAGACATGGCCACGCTTGTTCGACCGCAGCCGAAGCAGCCGCGGAGGGAGCAGGAACTGTGCGCGGCGCTGGTGGCGGTGGAGAGGGCATACGAGCAGCTGATGGCGTCCCCGCGACCGGATTCGCGCCTGCTGCTCGCACTCCGCAACCGTGCCCACGCATTGACCGAGGCGGCGGGCTACCCGCCCGAGGACACACCGCATCCGAGGTCGGAGCGGGTCCGACGCCGCTGCGTGGCCGCCGATCGCGGCGCCGAATGGATCATGGCGCACTGCCATTGACCGGGCCCGGCCGTCCCGCTGGGGCGTGGTCGCTCGACGGTGTCGTTCGTCCGGTCGCGGCCAACAGTGCGATGACTGCGAGCAGGACGAGGAGCACGGCCACGAGCAGCAGGATCGTCAGTGCGGTCGGGTTGTTCCACAGGGCGAACCACAGGGCGATGATCAGGAGTACGCCGGTGGCGAGCCACCGCCGGTAGGCGGCCACCCAGGTGCCCACCCTGCCCGTGTCGAGCCCGTGGCCGCCGGCCCAGCGCGCGACGGAGTCGGCGGCCCGCTCCATCGACCCGCGCAGGGCCCGTGGCAGTCGGCCCCCGCCGGACAGGTATGCGCCGATGGCCACGACCAGGCCCAGGACGATCCCGGTGCGGACGCTGTTCTTCAAAAAGCGCAGCAGCGTGTCGAAGATCGCCGAGGCCGCCGCGGGGGACTGTACCTGCGCGGGCAGGTGGTCGAGATAGAAGCGGCGCGCGATCGCCAGGGCGATGGCCATGATCAGGCAGGCGGCGGCGGCGCCCAAGGCGGTGGTGACCAGGGCGCGGCGGCGGCGCCGGGCCAGGAATACTCCGATCGCGCCGAGCAGCACGGCGATGATCGGCAACCAGTTGCCCAGCACGTCGAGCGCATGTGCCGCGCCCCGGATCTTCCGCAGTTTGTCGGAGTGGATGAGCACCATCTGCTTGTTGACGTCGGGAATCTTGTCGGCCGGGCTGACCCCGGCGGACACGAGATCCTGCTTGACCCTCTCCACGGCGGTGCCGACGTCGAGGGTGACCGTGCCCTGGTCGACCTCGACCGCGCCCCGACCCTTACCGGTGAGCACGTGTACGAGGGCCGAGTGGGCGGCCCGGTTGGCATCCGTCCAGACCGTCTCGAACCGGTTGCTTTGCACGAAGCGGGTCGCCGCCTTGTCGGCGACTTGAGTGACCGCGTCGTTCAACTGCGGCGCCAACCCCTTGACGGCTTGTCCCACTCGCGGCGGCAGACCCTGGGAGTCGAGCCAGGTCGCGACGTCGGAGGTGACCTGGACGCCGTCGACCCGGACGTCGACCGCCTCGGTGATGCGCTTTGCCGCGGCCGCTTCGATCGCGGGGTTCGACGCGAGCGGGGCGACCGTCTCGACGTATCGGTCCGTGTCCAGCACGATGTCGTGCACCCACACCGTGAGCAGCGAGACCGGTACCAGGATGCAGGTGAGCGTGATCAGTACGGCCGAAATCGTGCTCATCGCAATCCGTCCCGCACGCGAGCCGCCCCTCCCGGCCCGTGTGCGGGGAGCCCCTGCGGACGCGTCGTCGGGCGGCTTGGCCTGCGTGCTCATATCACTCCCGGGTGGCTACGACGAAACTGCCATATGAGTTCAATGAGTACACAGTGTGATGAAGTGCGCACGTCGAGCTGGGTCCATCTGGATGGTCAGGAGCCGAGGACCCTGGCCTTTTGGGCCTCGAACTCGCTTTCGCTGAGCACGCCTTGGTCCTTGAGCTCGCCCAGCTCCTTGAGCTGGGCGATCCTGCTGCTCATGTCGTCTGCCGGCGCGGGTGGGGGCGGGGCGGGTTCGGCCTGGTAGGCGGGCTGGGGTGCGGCAGGCTGTGGCTCCTGCTGGGACCAGCGCCCGGCCTGCCGCCGGGAGACTCGGTTGGAGACCGCGGTGGCGGTCCCGGCGACGACGGCGGTGCGGGCGACGCCGCGAAGAAGCCCTGGCATGGTTTATCTCCTTGACCGGCTTGGGGGAGGTGCTCGGCGACGATTCAGGCCTTGGACTCGGTGGCGTCGAGCGAGGCCAGGATCTCCTGGACCGGGATACGCCCGTCGGCGACGAGCCGGGCTCCGCTGCGGCGCAGGGCGGCCGCGAGCGGGCCTGCCCACACGTTCTCGTAGACGAGGATGGCCGCCGAGCTGCCGGGTTCCAGGACCGCGCTCACGTCCTCGATCTCGTCCTGGCCGAGCAGGCCCGAGGAGACCCCATCGAAGGCGGCGAGGTCGAGGTGGTTGTCTCCGGCCAGATCGGCGAGTTCGACGCCTCGGACCGATCCGTCCAAGCCCTTCGTGACGAAGATCAGGTCCAGGATTCGGATGATGCCCCGGTCGACCAGATCGATCAGGAGGGGCAGCCCCTCGCCGGTCATCCGACTTCCCGGGAACTCGATCACCAGGTAGTCGATCGGTCCGGGCTCGATGGGTTCGTCGCTCACGTCGGCTCCTCGTCTGGTCGGCTCATGGGAGCGGTGTGCCGGTTCCATTCGCCCCTGCGCTTGCGAGGTGCGCGGGATGGTTCGGGGGTCGGGGTCGACCGGTGACCGTCGCCTCCGCCATTGCACCAGCGGATGGGTGGGGGCGCATCTCGGCCGCCGATCGGCCCCGGGGAGCGACGAAACCATCGTTCGACCGCGAATCGGGCGCCGCCACCGTGCCCGGCGGTGACGGCGCCTCCATCCGGTTGACATTGCGGCGGGGCAGGCCTGTGCTCGCGCGTGCCGTTGGGACGATCTGTTCATGGCAGCCGACGCGGGGAAACCGGGGCCTCCGACGGGGCCGGGACTGGTTCTGCTGCCGCTTGTCCTGGGGCAGTTCCTGATGGCACTCGACAGCTCCGTCATGAATGTCTCGATCGCCACGGTGGCCGAGGACGTGGGCACGACAGTGACCGGGATCCAAGGCGCGATCACGGCCTACACGCTCGTGATGGCGATGCTCATGATTCCCGGAGGCAAGGTCGGCGGGCTCATCGGCCGTCGGCGCGCGTTCATGATCGGCTGCGGCATCTACGGCTGTGGTTCCCTGACGACGGCGGTCGCCCCGAACCTGCCGGTGCTCCTGCTCGGGTGGGCACTCCTGGAGGGAGTCGGGGCGGCGCTCATCCTGCCCGCGATCGTGGCGCTGGTGGCCGGCAACTTCCCGGTGGAGCGCCGCCCCTTCGCATACGGGCTCGTCGCGGCTGCGGGGGCTGCGGCGATTGCGGTGGGGCCGCTGATCGGTGGTGTGGCGACGACGTACTTCTCCTGGCGCTGGGTCTTCGCCGGCGAGGTCGTCATCGTGTTGGTGATCCTGGTGCTCGGCGGCCGGATCGCCGATGCGCCGACCGGGGGACGCGCGCGCATCGACGTCGTCGGGGCGGTGCTGTCCGCCGGTGGGCTCGGAACCTTCGTCTTCGGCGTGCTCCGGTCGGCCGAATGGGGATGGTTCCAGCCGAAGCCCGACGCGCCGGCCTGGCTCGGGATCTCGATGGTCGTCTGGCTGATGCTGTCCGGCCTGGCCCTCATCCGGCTCTTCCTGTCCTGGGAGGCCCGTCTGACGGCACGGGGCGGGGAGCCGCTCGTGGATCCGTCCGTGCTGCGCAATCGGCAGTTCACCGGCGGCTTGACGATGTTCTTCTTCCAATACCTCGTGCAGATGGGCGTGTTCTTCGTCGTACCGCTCTACTTGTCGATCGCCTTGGGCCTGTCCGCGCTGGCGACCGGAGCACGCATTCTGCCTCTGTCGCTCACGCTGCTGGCTGCCGCGATCCTGATCCCGCGGTTCCTTCCGAACGTCTCGCCGCGGCGCGTGGTGCGGATCGGAATCCTTGCGCTGCTCGCCGGCGCGGTGGCCTTGATGGCCGCGCTCGACGCGGACGCGGGCGCCGAGATCGTCACCGTGCCCCTGCTGCTGATCGGATTCGGCATGGGCGCGTTGGCGTCGCAGCTCGGATCGGTCACCGTGTCCGCGGTGTCGGACGAACAGAGTACGGAGGTCGGCGGCGTCCAGAACGCCGTCACCAACCTCGGCGCCTCGATCGGCACGGCACTCGCCGGGTCGATCCTGATCGCCGCCATGACGACGTCGTTTCTGACCAGCATCGAGCAGAACCAGGCGATCCCCGCCGCGGTCACGAGCCGGGCGACCGTGGAACTCGAGGGCGGCTTGCCGTTTCTGTCGGACGACCAGCTCACCTCTGCCCTCGACAAGGCCGGCACGACGCCGGAGGTGGCGCGGGCTGCCGTCGAGGCGAATACCGCGGCCAGGCTCGACGGCCTGCGCGCCGCACTCGCCGTCCTCGCCCTTGTCGCGCTTCTCGCCATGTTCTTCACCGGGCGGATCCCGACAACCCAGCCCCGCTCGGCAAAGCCGTAGTGGCGACCGCGCCCGCCCCGCCGCCCCACACCGTCGTGGTCAGTGCCCCAGCGCCGCTTTGGCGACGACGATGATCAGACCGAGTACGAGATTCACCGCGCCCTCGGCTGCCACCTGGCCGCGACCGGCGCCGGCCGCGGCGGCCCCCAGGGACGCCCACAGGACCTGCTGGAGCACGGCGACGCCGAGGGCGAGCCACGCGGTGCTGCTCAGGCCCAGCCCGAAAAGGGGGCTGACGGCCACTGCCGCGGCAGGCAGGGCGGAGGCTTCGACGATGGACCACTCGTGGCCCGCGACGCGGCGTACCTCCGTCCAGGTCCAGCTTTCACCGACCAGCCGCTCACCCACCAGGTGCGCGTAGACGTGCGCGGCCCAGAACACCAGACCCGTGACGATGAGCAGGAGGACGAGCTGGAGTCGCGGGTACTGGCCCAGGGTCCCGGCGGTGGCCACGACGGAGGCCGCGAGCAAAGACCCGTACACAGCACCGGCGTAGTCGGTCCGGGACGTGCGGGGCGCGCCGCGGCCCCGCGATCTGTCGGACGAGCCGGTGAGATGGGACACCATCCCACGGTAGAAGGCCGGAGGGGCCGCCGCCTGTCGGAGAGGCGGCATCTCGTGACTCGCAATCCCCGGGGCGGGTCAGGCAAGCAGTTTCTGCTTGGCCCGTTCGAACTCCTCGGCGGAGATGTCGCCGTTGCTCTTGAGTTGCGCCAACTTCGAGAGTTCCTCGACGCGGCTGTTCCCCTGATTGGTGCCGGCGGCTTCGCGAACGTACGCCTGGAACGCCTCGTTCTGCTGCTTGGCGTGGGCGACGTCGCGCTTGCCCATGCCCGTACCGCGGGCGATGACGTACACGAACACACCCAGGAACGGCAGCAGGATCACGAAGACCATCCACCCGGTCTTGGCCCAGCCGCTCAGGCTGTCGTCGCGGAGAACGTCCGTGATGATCCGGAACAGCAGGAAGAACCACAGGATCCACAGGAACAGCCACAACATCGTCAGGAAGGCGTTGAGGAGCGGGTAGTCGTCCATTCGGGTGACTCCTATCGTGCAGGGCTACGACCGGGGGACGCACAGGACATGCGCGCTCGGCCCGGGCCACGCGCGGCCCCACGATCTTGTCCTTTCTGCCAGTGCACCCCGGCCCGCGCTGCTCCGCAACCGCTGGAGTAGGGGGTTCCGGCGACCGGGGTGCGCTGGTCGACCGGCGGATCGAGACGATCGCGGACCGGATCCGGCGCCGCGAACGTCGTGCCGACTCCCCGCCCCGTCGCCACGGCCGGCTACACCTCCACGACCCGCCCCCTCCGTCCTGGTTCCCGCCGGTGCCGCCATGCGTGTCGGATGCGAAGACGGTTCAGGCGGGTTCGTGCGGCGTAGGAGCAGTGGCACTCGCGATCGGGCCGTGCGGGAGGAACACCGCGGCGGCGAGCCCGGCGAGCCCCAGGACTGCCAGTGTGATCATCGCGGCGGCGTAGGCATGGGCGGTGAGGCCGGAGACGAGGATGGTGCCGGCGACCGCGGTTCCGAGCGATGACCCGAGGTTGGACACGCTGCGTGAGAGCCCGGAGATCTCGCCCTGCCGCTCCTCGGAGAAGCTCGACTGCACGACGTTGACCGACGGGGTCAGCATCACACCGAGACCCAGGCCGATCAGCAGCAGCCCGGGCGCGAAGGCCCAGGCGCTCGGAGAGCCGCTCACCGTGGCCAGCAGGACCCCGATCCCGGCGATCGTCACGACGAAGCCCGTCATGATGAGGGTGCGCTGTGCGTACCGTTTCGCCAGACGTTCGGCGGCCAGTGACGACACGAGCAGGCCGAGCGTGGCCGCCGTGAAGATCACACCGGTCTGGATCGCGTTGTATTCGCGCACGACCTGGAGATAGGCCGCGACGACGAACGACGTGCCCATGAGCAGCAACCACTGGATGTTCTGTGTGATGAGCCCGAGGTTGGAGGTGTGGTTACGGAACACGCTCGTCGACAGAAGCGGCTCCTCACCGGCCTGCTCCTTGGCCCGGACCGAGCGGAAGAACAACAGCAGTACGAGTGCGCCCAGGACGAGGAGACCGACCATCAACCAGGCGTTGTTGTCGGCTGCCAGGATCCCCATGACGATGAGGATCAGGCCGACGGCCGAAAGGATCGCTCCGAGGGTGTCGAAGCGGCGCGTGGGATCAGGCGGCAGAGGGTCCTTGATCCGGCGGCTCAGCATGATGATCAATGCGATCACCAGCGCCTGGAACACGAAGGCGGCCCGCCAGCTGATGCCCGAGGTGATGAGTCCCCCGATCAGCGGTCCTGCGGCGGCGCCGATGCCTCCCAGCGCCATGATGGCCCCGAACGCGCGGGCGCGTGAGGCCATTTCCGTGAAAAGAAGCGTCGCGAGGATGTAGACGGGCGGGATGAGCAGCGCCGTGCCGACACCTTCGAGAATCGAGTTGCCGAGGATGAGGACACCCAGGTTCGGGGCGGCCGCGCTCAGCAAGGCGCCGACGCCGTACACGACGAGACCGACCAGGAAGCACCGCTTGCGGCCGTAGCGGTCGGTCAGCTTGCCGCCCGGGATCATCAGCGCCGCCATGACCAGAAGAAAGATCGTGATCGCGACCTGCACTCCCTGCACGCTCGTGTCCAGGTCCGTGCTGATGTCGTTGATCATCACGTTCATGTTCGAACCGGCGAAGCTGCAGATGAACTGCGCGAGGGCGAGCGGGACCAGTACGCCGCGCAGCGTACTGGACGTTCGTCCTGCGGCGTCCGCTTCAGTCACCCGTGTCGCCTCCTTCTGCCTTGTCGAGCTGCCTGCCGGGGGCGATGGCCGCGGCGGTCAATACGAGGTGTGAACACCTCAGGGGCAGCTGCCCGGTTGCTCGCCCGGCGGGCCGATCTCCTCGGCGAACGGGCCTACGCGGTTGGCGTAGGTCGGCATCCTGACGAAGGCGTATTGCGCCTCTTGCGGCCTGCCGGCGGGGGTCGGTGCCTCGACGTCGTACCGCAGGCCGCCTCAGCGGGGGGCCATCGGGGCTTCCCGACCTCTTTCCCGGTCCCGCGACAGCCCGCACGTACCTGGGCGTCTTCCTGCCCCGGGTCGGCATCGTGTTGCCCTGTCTCAAGCGTGCGCGCCGGCTGAGCCCTCCGCACTCCGAATAGGGAGGCAGCCTGCCCGTTCCGGCTCACCCTGGTCTCGGACACGGCGGTGGACGTCGCGATGTTGCCGCGGGACGTGGCGATGCCGTCGGCGATGCGCGCGGATCGGCTACACGGCCGACAGCTTCCGGCTATCCGAGCGCGGCCACGTCGGCGCGGGCAGGCGTGCGCTCACGGCGTTGGCGCGGCCGCCTCGGCGGCTCGCTCGAGGAGGCGCTGTTCCTCGTCCGTCGTGAGCGGGACCTCCAGGACGCGCAGCCAGTCGGCGAGTTCGCCGTCGCGGAGCGGGCGGTGCTCGGTGGGCGCGTCCACCCGGCGCACCGTGAGCGTGGCGTGAGTGACGGTGACGTGCCGGTCGGGCAGGTGGCGGGTGACCATCAGCGTGCGCTTGAAGTGCGACGTCGGATGGGTGCTCGTGTAGTAGTGGCCGATCTCGACGTCGACGGGCAGCACGGCCAGTTCGTCGGTGGAGTGCATCATCAGCCAGCCGTCGTCGCGCAGGCGGCGCATTTCCCACCCGCCGTCGGAGTGGTCGATGCGGTAGCGCCAGCCGAGGTGGTCGTCCTGCGTGCCGTCCGCCAGCGGGATCGGGCGCAGCACGCTCATCCCGAATCCCGGGTCGCACAGCAGCCGCTGCCCGTCCAGCACTGCTTCGACGACCATGTGGGTCCGGCCCTGCAGGCCGCCGTCGGCCGGGTCGCCGACGCGCCCGAGATGGCGGCGTACGTCGTAGCCCAGCCGCTCCAGCACGGCCGCGAAGAGCGTCGAGTGCTCGAAGCAGTAGCCGCCCCGACCCCGGCCCACGAACTTCTCTTGCACAGCCCCCAGTTCCACTTCGCCGGGCTGCCCGAGGAAGACGTCGATGTTGTCGAACGTGAATGCCCGGACGTGCGCTTCGTGCAACTCGTCCAATGCCTCCCGCCCCGGCGGCCGCGCCGGGAGGCCGAGCCGCGCGAGGTAGCCGTCGAGGTCGAGTCCACCTATCTGCCAAAGGTCTGTACTCACGCACCCCAGTCAACCAGTGCCCGACTCCCGCCTGCCCGGCGGGTATCGACAAGGAGGCCGCACCCGATCGCCCACTGAACACTTACGGGCACTCTACGTGGCCAGTCGGATGGAATCCGCCGCGCCCGCCGCGCATCGCGGACTGTCACGGCGGACGCGTCATCGGCGCGTTGGCGGCGGCCAGGGGTCGCGCGGGCCACTACAACACCCGTGCGGAACGCCTGCCACGTCTCGAAGTCGGCTACGTCGACCGCGAGTTGCGCGTCGCCCGTGGTGCCGGAATTGCTCCCGACACGTTCCCGGTGCACGCTGGAAGAGAAGGAGCATTGACGAAGAGTGGGCAGCGGGAGAGGGGGCATGATCATGCCCTCGGTCAAGCATCTCGTCAGGGAGTCCTTCCGCATCGCAGGGTCCCGGCCGCTGACCGGAGCGCGTCGGGGACGGCGGATAGCGCGGCTGCTGTGGGCGGCGCGCAGCACCAACGTATGCATCCTGGTGATCGCCGCCGTGCTCGTCGCGCTGACGGTGACAGGAGCCGTGGGATTCCTGTCCCGGAACATGTCCCTGAGCATGTGGGTCGCTGTCGGCTTGGCCGTGATCCTGCTGCCGGCTGTCCGCCGAGACGCCCGGCCGGTGCGGATCCTCCCCTTCAAGAACCTGGTCGACGAGGACGGTACCGGGCAGGCGGACCGGGTCGCGGCGGGGTTCGCCGAACTCCTGGACGGCGAGATCGAGCGGATTGCGGAACTGGTCCGGCAGGAGCCGTTCATGACGGCTGCCGATGTGCTCAACCCGGCCGGGCAGCGGGGCGACATGGTTCGGCGGTCCTCGGCCAGGGCTCTGTTCAAGACCGGGGTGGTGGCCACCGGATTGCACGGGGACGCCAGGACCACGGAGGTCGGCACGGTCACCCTGGGCCCGCTGCAACTTCAGGTGGGTACCGTGCTGACCTGGCTCGAGAGGGCCCGGCCGAACGCTTCAGGGATCGCTGGTGGAGGCGGATGGGGTATTGCGGGTCGTCGCGTCCCAGTCCGGGCTGCGCGGGCGTACCTGGACGGCGCAGGTGACGACCGACGGCGACGCCCGCCGAGCCGGCGGGCGCCTTGCGTGGCAACTGGCCCATCGCATCGAACTGGAGCGGCCGGGGGCTTCGGCGTCGGGTGCCGACGTCGACAGTTTCCAGCGGTTGGTGGACGGCCTGGACAGTCACAAGACCTTCCAGCAGGAAGGCGTACTGCAACACCTCGACGAGGCGGAGGACCATTTTCGCGCGGCCCTGGCGCACAGTCCGGGGTACGCCGCCGCCTACCACAACCTCGGCCTGGTCTACCGCGAGCAGCGGCGCGTCCGTACGGACATCGGCCTTGAGATGTCGGAGGCGGTGTGGTGCGGGCCGCCGCTCATGTGGCAGAAGGCGATCGCCCTCGACCCGACGATGGCGCCGGCCCGCGTGCAACTGGCCAGAGCGTTCATCGAGCAGGCCGACCGTCCGGATGTCGACGCGAACAAGCGGTCCGACCTCCTGAAGCAGGCGATCCAGTCAGCCGGTAGCGCGCTCAAGCAGCCTTCCGGCACACATCCGATGGAGAGCGCCCTCGCCTCGTACTGGCTCGGGGTCGCGCTACTGAAGCAGGGCCGCCGGCAGCGGCAACGCACGACGCGCGGGGGGAAGCCGAACCACATGGTGCGCGAGGCGCTGCGGCTCTTCCGCCGCGCGGAACAGGATCTGATCGACGAGCGGGCCCGAAGGCTGGTGCGCGAGGGGGACACGACCGCGGTGCGGCCGCTGACCGAGCGGATCGCCCACGTCGTCGGCTTGGAGTCCGAGTGCTGGTTCGAGTTCGCGGGCGGCGCGTGCGGCCGGACCCGGTGGGACTGTGTCGAAGAGGCCGAGCGCCTCATCCATATGGCGATCCGTTGGGCCCCTGACGTGCCGGAGTTCCATGTGCTTCGGGGCCGCATGCTGTTGAAGTACGGCGACAACGACGCCGCGCGGCTCGCGTATTTGGAGGCCGTGCAGCGGGATCCCCAGAACCATCACGCACGGCCAAGGACATCGGTGTGTTGTTCACCGCCATCACAGGGACCGACGGCGAGGCCCGGGAACAGGCCGCCGACCTCTTCATCCTGGCGGCGCACCAGCATCCCGACGACGCCGTGGCCTGGCTCCTGCTCGCTTTGGTCGCACCCGACGCGACCGCCGCCCGGTCGCTCGCGGGCAAGGCGTTGGCCCTGGAACCGGGTAGGGAGGACGTGCGCCGGATCGTCGACGAGCAGTGGCCGTCGCCCGAAAGCCCCGCTCCTGGCGCCCCCGGCTGGGAGAAGCGCTTCACTCTGCGCTGGGCGCAGGCGTGGAACGATGCCCGCGAGGCGCAACAAGCAGGCAATGGGGTACATCTGCGTGAGGGCTTGGACGCCGTCGAGGAGCTGCGCGGCGAGCGCGGCGGAACGCGGCCCGAAGTGTCCTTCGTCGCCAGGGAGATCGGACTGCTGTACGCATCGATGGCGTCGATGATCCGTCCCTCCGACGAACAGCGCGCCCATTGGCGGAAAGCGGTCGATCACCTCACGAAGGCCGTCGGACACGAGCCGTCCTCGACGTTGGAGAATCCCCCGCTGTGGTACGTGGAACTCGCCGACGCACGCGCTGCTCTCGCCGACTCACAGTCCGAAGCGGGGCGCGAGACGACGCCTTGGACAACTACGGACAGGCCGTCAGGAGCTACAGCGTGGCCATCAACACGTCACCCAAGACCGTCCGCCCCCGATACGGCACCGGACTCCAGGGCTGGGAGCGGCTGGCGGAACTGTCCGCCGAACCGCCGGACCTGCCCACGCGTGCGCGTGCGATCGCGGGGCGGGCGGCGGTGTACGCGCGTCAGGGCCGCGTCGGCGATGCCGTACGGGACTGTCGTGATTCCCTGAAACTGGCCCCGTTGTACGCCTATCCGCGTTTCACACTGGCTCTGCTGTACCGGGACCAGCGGGCCCAGTACGACCTGGCGAATCAGACGCTGCTCCGGCTGATCGAGCTCCTGCCCGCCGGGGAGCAACGGGACCTCGCCCGGCTGGAGCTGGTGCGTACCTACCGCAAACAGGCTGAGACGTCGCCGGACGGCGACAGCGAAAGGCTCCTCGACCGGGCCCGGGAGGAGTTGGTCAAAGCCACGCGCGAGGCGTCGCTGAGCGCGGACCTGGAGGCGTGGATGCACGAGGAGCTGGCCACCGTGCTGGATCTCCTGGGCCGTTCGGACGAGGCCATCGTCGCCCTGCGCGCCATTGGTGGCACGACCGAGCAGCCGAATACCTCGCAGCACCACGAGCGGATCGCTCACCTGATGGCCGGAAGTGAGCAGCCGCGGGAGGTGGAGCAGGAGCTGATCGAGGCTCGGGAGGCCTGCTCGGCCCGGCTGAAGGGGTCACACGGCGCGGACGAGGAGTACACGCTGCACGCCGCGCTGGTCAGCCTGACGGCAGGCCTCGCGATGTTCTACGCGGAGCATGGCATCAACCTTGCCAGAGCGCACGAACTCGCGGACGAGTCCCTGGCGAGCGCGCCGGGCGTCCTGGACCTCGGCGGACAGGCGGTGTGCGAGGACGCCGGTGGGTGGGTCGCCTACCGGGAGGGCCGGATCGGCGAGGCCGTCGATTTGTTGGAGAAGGCCGTGAAGGATTCCGGGGGTGACGCTCAGGAATGGGCACACCTCGCGTGCGCACTGGAAGCGCGGTCCCTCCGACTCCGACATCGGCGCCGGGACACCGACCACGCCCGGGACATCTGGCAGCACATCGTCGAGCATTTTCCCCGCAGCCCCGTTGCCGAGCAGGCCAGGCAGCATCTCGACCTGTTGCCCGAGCACCTGCACCCGCCCAAGCCGCTGTTGTCCCGCGGCCGGTGAGCCTGGCGCACCACCCGAGGGGAGTGACTCGCCGAACCGCCCTATGCGGAGCTCCTGCGGTTCGCGCGTCCGAGTCGCGTGGCCGTCGACTTCACAAGTGCGCTCCTCGCCGCCATGTCCGACCCCATCACGCGCCCGATCCACCACCGGCGGTCGCGCACGCTACCGGCGGTCTTTGCCTTGCGCGGACGGGTGGGCGTCCACCAATTGGCGCGACCGGCCAGGCGCATGACCGCCGGGACCAGCAGGCCGCGGACGACGGTCGCGTCGAGGAGTGCGGCCAGGGCCAGCCCGACACCGACCGCCTTGAGGAAGATCAGGCCGGAGGTTGCCAAGGCGACCATGACCGCGGCGAGGATGGTGGCGGACCAGGTGAACAGGCGGCCCGTGCGGTCGACTCCGCGGGCGACGGCGGTCACCGTGTCGGCGCCCGTCCGGTGTTCCTCGACGATGCGGGACAGCAGGATGCACTCGTAGTCCATGGAAAGCCCGAAGGCGATGCAGAACACCACGATCGGGAGCAGCACGTCCATCGTGCCGGTGACCGGGAAGTCGCCCACCAGCCACCGGAGATGCCCCTGTTGGAAGACGAGCACCAGCGCGCCGAACGTCGCGCACAGGCTGAGCGTGTTCAGCGCCAGGGCCTTGATCGCGAGGACCGGCCGGCGGGTGAGTGCCAGGACCAGAACGAACATCGTCAGCGCCACGAGGGTCAGGGCCAGGGGTAGTCGAGCCGCGATCGGACCTCGCACGTCGGCGACCCTGGCGCCGGGGCCGCCCACCCGGATCAGGGCGGGTGAGGGAAGCTTCCGGATCGCCTGGGCCACCTCCGGGTCGGTCGGGTCGCCTCGGGTGACGACGGACAGGTACGCGCCGGGTGTCGCGAGGAACCGGGCCGATTCGGGGGTCGGAGCGGCGACGTTGCTCCCGGCGCGGTAGACGCCGGTCGCGGTGTGCACCCGGGCCACCCGTCCCAGGAGGGAGATCCGGCGCGCGTAGTCGTCGAGTTCCCCGGCGCGGGTTCGGCCGTCGAGCTGAGGGAGCACGACGGTGGTCGCGCGAAGCGCCCCGTCGGGGAAGTCCTCGCGAAGTGCGTCGCCGACGCGTCCGGAGTCGGCACCGACCGGCAGCACGCGGTCGTCGAACGCGCTGAAGCGTGCCTGGGTGAATGGGGCGGCCAGAAGGAGGACGACGCAGACGACGGGGATGCCCGCCGCCAGGGGGTGGCGCATCATCACCATGGCGATCCGACCCCAGGCGCCCAACGGCTCGCGGTCCTGGGGTCGCGTGGTCGCGGACGCGCGGCGGCGACGCGCGAACACGTCGAAGCGTTCGAGGCGGTCACCGAGCAGCGCGAGCGCGGCGGGCAGCACCACCAGGCTGCCGAGGGCGGCCATCGCGGTTACGACGACGCCGCCGCACGCGATCGAGCGGAGCATCGGATGGGGAAAGACCAGAAGGGTGGCCATGCCGCACGCGACGGTGGCGGCGGAGAAGGCCACGGCTCGTCCGGCGGTGTGCATGGTGGTGTGCAGGGCCCGTGTCGAATCCTGCCCCTTGCGGCGCTCCTCGCGGAAACGGCTGACCAGGAAGAGGCTGTAGTCGATCGTGAGCGCGAAGGCGAGCGCGGCACTGATACTCAGTGCGTAGACGGACACGTGGGTGTGGTCGGAGAGTGCGCGCAGCACCGCGGTGGTGCCCAGGACGGCGAAGACGCCGACGGCCACCGGGAGCGCGGCGGCCACCATCGAGCCGAACACCAGCAGCAGGAGTGTGGCGGTCACCGGCAGCGCGACGAGTTCGCTCGTGCGGGTGTCCCGGGCCGATTGACGGTCGACCATTGCCCGGACGGCGGCTTCGCCGCCGACCGACACCGTCAGTGGTCCCGTCCGCCCTGCGATGCGCGGTGTCAGCCGGTCGGCGATTCGGGCCGTCTCGGCCTCGTCGCCGCGAAACCAGGCGAGGATCAGCGCGGCGCGCCCGTCCGCCGAGCGCAGGTTCGCCGAGGCGGTGCTCCAGTATGAACTCACCCGGGTCACTTCGCGGTCGGAGCCCAGTCGTTCCTCGACGAGACGCGCGGCTGCCGCCGCTTCGGGCGCGTCCACGTCCCGGCCCGGTGCCCGCACCCGGGCCAGGGCGATCAGATCGGGGGTGCCGGCGCCGAAGCCCCGGTTCAGGAGTTCCTCCGCGCGCAGGGACTCGGCGTCCGGCGGCACGAGTCCGCCCGAGGAGGTGAGACTCGCGACATCGTGACCGACGAAGCCGGCCAGGACCGTCACGAGCAGGGCGAGAGCCGAGACCAGAACACGGTGGCGGACGGCGAAGGGAGTGGGGGACAGGCGATTTCGGACATCGAGCTTGGGCGGGTCGTCTTTCGACGACAGCGTCGTCTCGACGGGCATCTCCCACTCCCTCGGCGGATTCGGATCGGTTCGGCCACCGGTTCGCAAAGGCCACCGGGCAGACGACAGGCCGTGCCGATCACGGCGAGGGCCTCTCGGCCGGGGCGATCCATGAGGGCCTCCTCTTGTCGCGCCCACTGCGCCTGCACTCGAGTAGCCCGCCGCCGGATCGACCAAACATTTGGAAAGGCTTCGACGCCGCGCGGCCGGCGACAGGGCCCGAGCGGTGCACGGACCGACGACCGGGTGTGTGGGACCCACCGGCCGCGCCGTGCACCGCGAGTTCGTCGGCACGCCGCGAAGCCGGCGCGCGTGACCGTCACCGGCGCCGCCTTCGGGGACGGCGGGACTTCACCACTCGGCGTCGACACGGTGACGACCGCGACTGCCTTCCGCCCGGCCCTGGGCAGGCTGTGCGGGCGGCCGGCGCGCCTCGGGGACGAATCCCCGCGGCGCCTCGACCACCGCCGAGGTGAGCGGCTCCTGGGCGCTGAGCCGGCAAGAAGAGCGGGTCGGGTCGGGTCGTATCGGGCGGTCGTGGGCGCACGGCGATCACGCCGGCAGGAGTCGCGATTCCAGTTGCTCCGCCGGCGCGGCCTCGGGGTCCCACAGCCTGGTCGTCCGCACGTAGCTGTAGATGACCGAGGTCATCGCCAGAATAAGCAGTGGTCCAAACACCCAGGGATATCTGGCCATCTCCGTCGGCAGATATCGATACGACACCAAGAGCACGGCGAAAACCGTCGCGCCGTAGGTGACCAGTCGGATTCCCGACCGGTCCCAGCCGCGGTCGAGCGAGCGCATCGCTGCCTCGATCGTGAGCGCGAACACCACACCGGCCACGAGATCCACGCCGTAGTGGTAGCCGAATCCCAGCGTGGCCCCGAGCGTGGCAATCAGCCAGAACGCTCCCGCGAAGCGGAAGAACCGCGGGCCCCGGCGGGAATGAATGAAGATCGTGGTAGCCCACGCCGTGTGCAAGCTGGGCATGCAGTTGCGAGGGGTGATCTCGTCGAATCGTATCGGATGCGGGGTATCGATCGACGGCGGCGTATCCGGCCACAGGTTGGCCGCCGCCCAATGCCCGCCGTCGGCGCCGTAGGCGAAGATCGGCCCGACCACCGGGAAGATCATGTAGATGCCCGGCCCGAGCAGACCGATGACCAGAAAGGTGCGCACCAGGTGATGGCCCGGGAAGCGGCGCTCGACCGCCACGCCACGCAGTTGGTACAGCGCGACGATGGCCGCTGCCAGCGGGAGCTGACCATAGACGCCGCCGAGAATGTGGGCGCCGATCGGACCGGTGGCCTCGACCATTCGGCCGGCCAGCCACGACGGGTCACCCAGCGCGTGATCGGCGGTCGCCACGTACTGGTCGAGCACAGCCGGGCGGGTCATCGACGTGATGAGCAGCCAGGTATCGCCCGTCTTGTGGCCTGCCACCAGCAGCAGTCCCAGCCCGGCGCCTTTCAGCAGCAGGACACGTTCCCGGCCGGTACGGCGCGTGACGGCAATGACCGCGCAGCCCAAAACCACCCACAACGCGCCGTTACCGAAGTTCATTCTGGCGTCGACCACCCACCGCGCCAGCCAGAATGCGACATCGATGCCGATCGCGGCACCGGCCGCGATAAACCGTTCCCGCCAGGTGAGCACAACCATCATCAATGCCAAACCGGCATACAGCAGCGGCCCCGAAGCGGGAGCGAGTATCACCTCCCGCGCCTGGTTGGTGATCGGCCCCGGTAGGCCGTAGCGACGTGCGGCGATTTCCAAGGTGATGAGAAATCCGAGGGCTGCCACACCCGTAGTGGCCCACAGAATCGCCCGCGACCGAGGTCGTACGGAAACCATGATTTTGCGACTTATTCGCGAAAATATTCGCAATGTTATTGATATCAATTACTTGGCCGATTTGTTAGATTTTAGTAGATAGATCACCCTTTGCGCTATATTGCATTGTTTTCTGGGTGGGGAACGACACTCGGGCGATCGTCGTGAGTCGATCATGTTATCGGAGCGGCGCGGGGGGTTCGCCGACCTGTCGATTTCCAGGATCAATGGTCGGCGCCTCGGACAAGCCGCGCACGAGGCCGAGCCGCACGCCGCGTCGATGCCCGTTGGGCGCATCGGCGCCGTGACACCGGGCACGCGCCTCGACCTGCGTGCCGCCTTGGCGGCGGCGCGGGGGCGGGTCGATGTGAGCCGGCCGCTGCCCCACGCGGGCTCCTCCTTCCCGCCCCCACCGAGACGGTGATCCTCATGGCCGACCCCCGCACCACCGCGAACCCCAAACCCAGCCCCAGCACCCCCGGGTCGTGCGGAAGGTGGTCGCGGCCGGCCTCATCGGCACGACCATCGAGTGGTACGACTACTTCCTGTACGGCTCCGCCGCCGCCCTGGTCTTCGGCAAGGTCTTCTTCCCGAAGTCCGACCCGCTCACCGGCACCCTGCTCGCATTCCTCACCTACGCGATCGGCTTCGCCGCGCGCCCGGTGGGCGCCCTGGTCTTCGGCCACTTCGGCGACCGGCTCGGCCGCAAACGGCTGCTCGTGGTCAGTCTGCTGCTGATGGCGGCGCGACCGCCCTGATCGGGTGTGTCCCCGGCTACAACAGCATTGGCATCGCGGCGCCGATCCTGCTGACCACCCTGCGTCTGGTCCAGGGTTTCGCCCTGGGCGGCGAGTGGGGCGGCGCGGTCCTGCTCGTCTCCGAACACGGCGACCCGAAACGGCGTGGCTTCTGGGCATCCTGGCCGCAGGCGGGGGCACCCGCCGGGAACCTGCTCGCGGTCGGCGTGTTGTCCTTGATGACGACCGTGCAAAGCGACGCGGCGTTCGTCGCCTGGGGCTGGCGCATCCCGTTCCTGCTGTCGGCGGCGCTGGTCATGGTCGGCCTGTGGATCCGCCTGTCCGTCGACGAGTCGCCGGTGTTCCGGGACGCCCTGGCCAAGGCCGAACAGCGCAGGGCCGCGGGCGACGCCGAGCAGCCCCCGCTGCCGGCCGTGCTGCGCCACCACTGGCGCGACATCCTCGTCGCCATGGGCGCCCGGATGGCGGAGAACATCTCCTACTACGTGATCACCACATTCGTCCTGACCTACTGCGTCGGCCATCTCGACATCCGCAAGCAGGAGGCGCTGAACGCCGTCCTCATCGCGTCCGCCGTGCAGTTGTGCCTGATACCGCTCTTCGGCGCCCTGTCCGACCGCATCGGGCGCAAACCGCTCTACCTCGCCGGAGCGGTCGGTGTCGGAGCGTGGGCGTGGGTGTTCTTCGGGCTCCTCGACACCCGGTCCTTCCCGGCGCTGGTGCTGGCCGTCACCGTCGGTCTGGTCTTCCACAGCGCCATGTACGCCCCGCAGGCCGCCTTCTTCTCCGAGATGTTCGCCACCCGGATGCGCTACTCGGGGGCATCCATCGGTGCGCAGTTCGCCTCGGTGGCGGCCGGGGCGCCCGCTCCGCTGATCGCCGTCGCGCTGCTCGATTCGTACGGTGACTCGACGCCGATCTCCCTGTACATCACCCTGGCTGCGGTGGTCACGGCCATCGCCCTCCTGGCCGCCAAGGAGACGCGCGGCCGCGACCTGGTCGACCTCGGCGAGGCGGACGAGACGGTCGGCGCGCCGGTGCCGCAGTCGCGCGACACCGAGGCGGCCATCACGTCCGGCTGAGAGCTGTGCGCGGAGGGGGGTCGACATGTGTCGACCCCCCTCGCGTGTCCGTTCCCCCGCGCGTCGCCGGGGTTTGGCCGCCGCCGACCCGCTCGGCCCTGCGAGGTGACCTGAATACTCATCTCAGATGCGTATTTGATAGCGTCACCCTCGTGCAGCTGACGAGATTCACCGATCTGGCGCTACGCGCCGTCATGCGCTTGGCGGTCGCCGAGAAGAACCAGGCGCTGACCACGCGCGAAGTCGCGGAGGCGGTCGAGGTGCCGTACACCCACATGGCCAAGGCGGTCTCGCGTCTTGGCGAACTCGGTGTCGTGCACGCGCGGCGTGGGCGCGGTGGCGGCCTGGAGTTGACCGTCCTCGGGCACCGGGCTTCGGTGGGTTGGCTGGTGCGTGAGCTTGAGGGGGAGGGTGAAGTCGTAGTGTGCGACGGCGAGTCGCCGTGCCCGTTGCGCGGTGCGTGCCGGTTGCGGCGCGCGCTGCGCCAGGCGCAGGACGCCTTCTACTCCTCGCTCGACTCGCTGACCGTGGCCGACCTGGTGTCACGGCCGACCGGTCCGCTGCTGATTCAACTCGGTCTGCGCGACCAGGGCTGAAAACCCTTCCCAGCAGGGGAAGGGGGTCGACGTCCACGCTTAAATATGAAGATCATCTACCAATTTGGAGGATTCATGCTGTCCGAGCGATCCATACCGGTCATCCGTGCCACCCTGCCCGCCGTCGGCGCCGCCCTCGACGAGATCACCGGGCGGTTCTACGCCGGGATGTTCGACGCCCACCCCGAGTTGCTGCGCGACCTGTTCAACCGAGGCAACCAGGCGAACGGAGAGCAGCGACAGGCACTGGCCGGATCCATCGCCGCGTTCGCGAGCATGCTTGTGGAGCGGCCGGACGCCCGACCGGACGCGATGTTCTCCCGGATCGCCAACAAGCACGCAGCCCTGGGCATCACACCGGACCAGTACAAGATCGTTCACGATCACCTCTTCGCGGCGATCGCCGAAGTACTCGGCGACGCGGTCACCCCCCAGGTCGCCGCCGCCTGGGAGGAGGTCTACTGGCTGATGGCCAACACCCTGATCGCCGCCGAGGCCGCGCTCTACCGGCAAGCCGGATTCCCCGACGGCCGGACATGGCAACGGATGGAGATCATCGAACGACACGAGGAGACCCCCGACGTGGTCTCGTTCAGCCTGCGACCGGCCGACGGCAGCCCCGCCGGGGCGTTCCGACCCGGGCAGTACATCAGTGTGCAGACCGAACTGCCCGACAGCGCACACCAGATCCGCCAGTACAGCCTGTCCTCCGCGCCGGGCCGTCCGCACTGGCGGATCACCGTCAAACGCGTCAGCGACGGCGGCGCTCCGGACGGCGAAGTCTCGACATGGCTCCACCGGCACGCCGCAGTGGGTGACCTGCTGACCGTGTCCGCGCCCTTCGGTGACCTGGTTCTCCCCGACGGCGACGGCCCGCTGCTCCTGGCGTCCGCCGGTATCGGTGTCACGCCCATGCTGGCCATGCTCGCCCACCTGGCGACCACCGCATCCACCCGCCGGGTGACCGTGGTGCACGCCGACCGCAGCCGAACCGACCACCCCCACCGTGACGAACAACGGTCGCTGGTCGACGCGTTGCCGGATGCCACCCTGCATCTGTGGTACGAGGACGCGGGGATCGACATCCTCGGCGACGGTGACGGCTCCGCATCCATCGGCCGAGTCGACATCGGCGCCCTCGCGCTTCCGGACGGCCTGACCGCCTATCTGTGCGGACCGATGCCCTTCATGCGCGCCGTTCGCGGCGATCTTCTGCGCCGCGGCTTGCCCGCTGCGGCGATCCACTACGAGGTCTTCGGCCCCGACTTGTGGCTCGGACAGCAGTAGGCGAGCCTCGCGCAGTCGATCACCCGCCTTCATCCGCGAGACCCGTTCCGGTGCGTGGCGGCTCAGGGGCCGCCGCATCCCGGGCATGGGCCGCCCTCGTCGCGCCTTGCGCGAGGTACGGCGTCCCATGCCCGGGCCCGGCGGCTCGCGCCCGCGACACTCTCAAGGTCGCTGCCCCGGCCGGCCGGCGGGCCGAGGCACGGCAACCCCCTTCGCGTCACCCCGGCGATCCCGCATACGCCCTACCCCTCGGAGAGCCGTCGCGGATTCCCGTAGCGCCCGAGGCCACCGGACCCAGTCGTTCGCACCACACGGTGACGCTGCGGCCGTTCCCGAACTGCTGTAGATCGATCACCCGGTTTCGCTTCACCGAGAGGTGGTACCCGTGCTTATCCGACGATCGTTCCGGTACCTGGTCCAGTGACCGAGTTCAGCGGCATACGCGGTGCCTGCGGAAAAGGAAGGCCCGGTCATGCTCAGCCCCCGTGGCATTCTTCAGGAGATCCACCGAAACGACGAGGCGTTCCGCCTGTTCTGTAGCATCGCCGCAAAAGGCGAGAGCCAGGGAGGGTGGGAGAACGGGCGGATCGCCGCCTTGGTCTCCGACCCGGAACTGGCGCCCAAGGTCGCGCGGCACGGCGCCGACGAGGACAAGCACGGGCGCATCTTCAACGCCATGCTGCACCGTCGCGGGCTCGATCCAGTCGACGTCCCACCCGAGACGGACTACTGCATGCTGCTCGAACGCCAAGGCATCGGCCTCGCCCACGACCGGCTGCGCCGCGACGAGCCGATGACCGAGGCCGACATCGTCGAATACCTGGTGCACAGCCGGGTAACCGAGCAGCGCGCCGCCGAGGACATGCGGATGCTGCGCCGATACCTCGGCGACGAGCCCGACATCGGCCGCAGCCTTCGGATGATCTGCGACGACGAGGAGAACCACCTCGCGTATTGCCACGAGGAGCTGCTGCGTCTGTCCGCGCGCGGCTGGCGGATCGACATCCGACGAGCCCTGCACAAGACTGCCCGCGCCGAGATCAAGGTGAACCGCGACGTGAGCCTCGCGGTAATGGACTGTATGGGTCGCCTCCTCGGCTGGTCGCGCGGCCGGCGACTGGCGCTGAAGGCCGGTATCCACGTGACGTACGCCTATGACCGGCTGTGGGGCACCCGCCGCATGGTCGCACTGCGCCCGCCGAAGCGCGTCGATGCCATGGCGCCGAGGGCCGCCGATCCGCGGACCTGACGGGCTTCATGTGCGGCCTTGGATCGCTGCGACCACGCCGCTGACGATCGAGGTGGCGACCGATGTCCCGGCGTCGGCTTCGCCGACCGTCCGCACGGTGGCCGGTGCCAGGCGGGGGAGCATGGTCGTCTCGCCGGCGCAGGCGCAACAGTCCACGCGCGACCCGGTGTTGGAGGGGGAACCCACGTGGAAGGAAACGGGCGCCGGCGGCTGGTCGCGGATGATCCCGCCGACGACCACTGCGCCGGAATCGGGGAAGGAGCCCACGGTGTCCGGGTCGGTCCCGGCGTTACCGGCCGCGATGACACAGGTGACTCCGCGGCTCTTGGTGAAGAGCAGAGCCGTGCGCGTGACGGAGCCGGACTCGACGGGAAGCTCGACGGCCTGCCCGCTCGACAGCGTGGTCGGGGCGGGCAGCGCGATGTCGAGGACGTCGCTCGCCTGTAGCTGCACGAGGACCAGGTGAATTGCCGGGAGTGGCGCTAGCTCTTCGTCTTTGCCCGGAGCACGTTCGCGCCCGCGATCAGGCCGAACGACAGCGCCGTCACCACGCCGAACGAGGCCACCGGCGACGTCGCGTGCGCCAACCCCCCGATCAGCGACGGGGCGACCAGGCCCGAGGTGTACGTGACCGTCGCGACGCCCGTGATGGCCTGAGCGTCACGCACAACACGACGAGGTTCGGCGCGAGCGACGGCAGCGCGAGGGCGAGTGTCCACAGCGACAACAGGATCCGCAGCGCGAGGCGTGCGCCGAGCCGGTGGCTGATCGCGGCGGCGAGCGGCATCGCGAGCGAGGCGCCGATCGCCGGGAACGCCAGCGCGACGCCCAACTGCCCCGGGCCGATGCCCGCGTGGTCCTGGATCCACGGCACGCGGGTGGCGAAGTTGCCGGTCACCGCGCCGTGCACGGCGAACACCGCCGCGATGGCCCAGCGGCCGCGGATGACGCGCGCCCGCTCCGCGACGCCGCTGACGTCAATGGGGTCACTTTCGGGCGCGGCGGCCCGGGCCGGGGCGGCCCCGGCCGTTTTGCCGTCCGTCACCGCCGCCCCTCGGCACCGCAAGCACCGTCCACATCGCAGGTGTTCGCGGCGGCAGGCTCGGTGGCCTGCCAGACATAGGCCTTGCCCTTGCCGCGCGGCCCCCGGCGCCGCCGAGCCTCCCGGCCACGCCGATCGAAGGCATCCGCGATACCGATCGTCGGGGTGACCGCGGCGACGCCGGTGGAACCGCCGATGCCCACCTCCCGCCCCTGGCCGCAGCGGACCGCCTGGATGGCGCCGACCATGCCGGCTGCCTGAATCGCTTCAGCGCTGTTCCCCTCCGGCGACTGAACCCGGCGCCGCAGGGCCGGACCAAGACCCCGCCGGGCTCGGGCCGCCGGCCTCCGTGCGGCCGCGATGTACTGCTCCGTCATCCGCCGCCCGCATCAGCCGGGTACGGGCGCCCAGTGCCGCCGGCCACGCGCCGGGGCGGCTGAAGGCCCGCACCCTGAACCGGACTGCGTCGACGCCGGTACCTCAGGCGTCGGGCGTCAGTTCGGCGGCGGCGATCTCGATACCGAGAGCCTTGGCGATGTGATTGGCCGCGGCCATGACTCGCGCGGTGCCGACGACCGGCGCGATGGCGACGAGGACGTCTTGGATCTGCTCCGGCGTCAGATCGGTCGCCGAACCCGCCCTGAAATGGGCCAGATAGGAGACCGGAGGTGCGTCCATGGCGACGAGCGCGGCAATGCGGGTGAGGACCAGGGTGTCCGGGGCCATGCCGCATCGTTCCAGCGAGTCGAGGGTCATGGCAGCCAGGGTGTCCAACACGGGTGTGTCTTGCGATGTGGTCATGATCAGCTTCCTCACGAGTCTCGTGGTTGCCGGGCGCCACTGTCGCCGCCCGGCTCACCGGGCCCCCTTTCGACCCTAGGCCTGCCGGGCCGCAGGAGCATCTCAGGCCGGTCGGCTCGGCGCTGCGGCCGACAGTGCGGCAGGCAGGAGTGCGAGTCGGGCGGAACGTTACGATCAGGGGCAATTTTCCTGGATCCCGGCCCCGCTCGGGCCCTCACGTCGTCCGGTCAGGTGCCTTGGGTGCTTTGGGTGCCTCGGGTGCCTCGGGTGGCGGAGGAGGGGAGCCGGGGGGTGTCGGGGCGAGTCGCAGGGACACCACGTACGAGACCACGACCGCGACGATGACGACCGGCATGACGGTGAGGCCCGGCGATCCGAGCAGCAGCGTGGCCAGCAACACGGAGACCATCGGGAGTTTGAGCATCGCCACGCTCATCGCTCCGATGCCCATCGCAAACCCGTAGGTCACCGGCAACCCGGGACAGTGGGAGAGCACGATGCCGCCGACTCCTCCGAGGAACATCGCGGGGAAGATCGGGCCTCCGCGAAAGCTGCTCAGCGACGCGCAGTACGCCAACCCCTTGCAGGCCAGCAGCAACACCAGCACGCCCACGGAGTACGAGGCACGGCCGGCGAGCAGGGGGTTGAGCGCGTCCTGGCCCGAGTACAGCACGTCGGCCGCCTCCTTACCGGAGCTTTCCGCGTAGGCGATCGCCAACCCGCCCACCACCAGGCCCATCAGCACGGTCGCCGGCACGGTCCGCAATTCGACACGGGCTTGCAGCCACAGCGAGAGCCGATGGATTCCGGCACCGAACACCGCCGCCGCGACGCCGATGACCAGGGCCCAGCCGAACTCGGCGGTGTCGGGACGAGAGACGGGCGGGACGTTGATGAGGGTCAAGGAGTACGTACCCAGCCCTCCCCATGCGTCCAGACCGATGAAGACCAGCGTGCCGACACCCGAGGCGAGCAGGCCCGGCACCAGGACCATCCCGAGCAGTGGGCCGCCGAGTCCCGAGGCTTCCATCAGGAGGAATGCGCCCAGGAGCGGGGACCCCAGCAGGGTGCTGATGGCCGCGAAACTCCCGGCGGAGCCGACGACCGCCACGGCGTTGGGCGGGGTGTTCCGCTTCATCAAGCGCAGCGCACCGGCGGCCAGCCCGCCGCCGAGCGCGATGAGCGGTGCCTCGGGGCCGAGCACCGCCCCGAGGCTGAGGGTCGCCAACGCTGCGATGAAGATTCCGGGAAGGTCGATCGGACGGGCGACGCCCGTGGCCTTCAGACCTTCGGCCGGCTTGTGGCCGCCTTCGCCGGGCAGACGGCGGATGGTCGTCCCGACCAGCAGGCCGGCCACCACGAGCAGGGGCAGCGGCCACCAAGGCGGTGTCCGCTGGAAGCCGATCTCCTCGGGCAGGTCGGTGTAGGTCCACGATTGGAGCTCGCCGACCAGGGCCAGGAATCCGTACGCCGCCGCGGAGACGGGAACCCCGAGAATCGCCGCCACCACCAGGAGCTTCAGGTACTCGGGGCTGCGGACGAGGCGGAAGGGATCCTGCGGCGCTGCCGGTGCTGCGGCGGGTGTATCGGCCGACATGCCCATTGGCTCCTCCGTATCGCGACCTCGGCAACACCGGGGTCATTCGTATGCACGACTGGTGGGGACGACGAGCCGTGGATGGCCGGCCGGGTCGACGGCCCCGCATCCCTCGCCGTCCGCTCGTCGGCGTTCGCCTCCCCTGGCGCCGGGCCGCCGTCGGGAAGCGGAGGGTTCCGCGCGGCGACCGAGGATCCCCGAGGATGACGCGGACGGCCACACCGACCAGCGGGAGGCCACCGGGCATCTGCACGGTGGCGGCGATGTGGGCGCCTTCCGACTCGGGGCGATGCCGCCGTGGCCCTCCCGCCGATTGCCGGTCGGTGTCCGCGCCAGTCTCTACGCTCACCGCTGAACCCGCTCTCAACGAACCTGGATGTCGCCTCGGATTCACCCGGTCGCTGCGGTTCCACCCATCTTCGGCTGCGGGCACACCGGCGCATGCCGAGCGCGGGACGGCGTCGTCGCGACCCACGAAATGACACCCACAGTCACTCTATGTGGCTGTCGAGTCACCTTCGAGGATCGCCATGCGCCGGGGGCCGGTCGAGCGCGGGGGTGCGAGGCGGTCGCCGGGGTGCGGGGCCGTGTCGCACGCGAGGAGGTTTCAGCGTCTCGTGCCCTGCGGCGAGGGCAGCCCGCGTGCGGACCCTCGGGCTCGCGACGACATCGTCGCCCGCGCTCAATGCGCCTTCGCGCCGGCGGTCGGTCGGCCGAGGAACCAGTCTCGGGCCAGGTCGGCCACCGCGTCGAGGGTGCCCGGTTCCTCGAACAGGTGGCCGGCGCCGGGGACGACCTCCAGGCGGCTTTCGCAGCGGAGGAAGGTACGCGCGCGGTTGTTGAGTTCCAGGACCACGTGGTCGTTGCCGCCGACGATGAGCAATGTCCGGGCCGTGACGGCGGGCAGATGTGCTTCCGCCAGGTCGGGCCTGCCGCCCCGGGAGACGACCGCGCCCACGTCGTCACCGAGTTCGGCCGCCGCCCACAGTGCGGCGGCCGCGCCGGTGCTCGCTCCGAAGTAGTCCACCGCCCGCCCTCGGGTTTCGGGCCGCTCCCGGAGCTCGCGTGTGACGTCGATCAGGCGTCGGGCCAGCAGTTCGATGTCGAAGACGTTCGATCGGGCGTGTTCCTCGGGCTCGGTGAGGAGATCGAACAGCAACGTGCCGAGGCCGGCTCGGTTCAGCGCGGTTGCCACGAAGCGGTTGCGCGGGCTGTGTCGACTGCTGCCGCTGCCGTGCGCGAAGACGACGATCCGTTCGGCTCCTGCGGGCACGATCAGGTGCCCCGGAAGCCGCACGGTTTCGAGTGACAGTTCGATGTCCCTGTCCGTGGGCGCGGATCCCGAAGACCGGGTCGATCCGCTACCCGTCCTCGCACCTGCCCCCGCCCCCGCTTCCGCCTCCGACGACGACTCCGGGCGGCGAGCGACGGCCCGATCGAGGCGCTCGACGACCTCCTCGTCGGTGGTCTGGGAGAAGTCCGCGTAGAACTGCCCCACCGCCATGAAACCGACAGGGTTGTGTAGGCAGACCACCTCGTCGGCGTTCGGATCCGGTCCCTGCCCCCAGCCGGCGGGCGCCACCGGTACGGCGAGCACCACGCGCGCCGCACCTCGATCGCGGACGGTGCGACAGGCCGCGCGGGCGGTGGATCCGGTCGCGATGCCGTCGTCGACGACCACGACGGTTCGGCCGCCGAGTTCCAACGGTGGCCGTTCGCCCCGGTAGCGGCGGGCACGCCGTTCCAGCAGCTCCCGTTCCCGCCGTTCGATCGCTTCCAATTCGGTCCGGGAGATGCCCGAGGCCTGCACGACGTGGTCGTTGAGGACGGTGACTCCCTCTTCGGCGACGGCGCCCATTCCCAGCTCCGGTTGGAAGGGAACGCCCAGTTTCCGCACCAGGCACACGTCCAGCGGGGCGCGGAGCGCATCGGCCACCTCGGCGGCCACCGGCACTCCTCCCCGGGCCAGGCCGAGCACGATCACGTCCTGGTCCTCGAAGGGCGCCAGGCGCTCGGCCAGTTTTCGTCCCGCGTCGACACGATCGGTGAAAAGCACGACTTTTTCCCTTCCGGGCACGACCTGGTCTCCTGCCGGCGCCGCCCGGGATATCGGCCTGCGACAGGCGGGCCACGGCATTCGGCCCACCGTGCGCATCGGCTCCCATCGGCGCAGCGGCTTGGATCCGGACGTACGGGCGGCGCGGAACCGACTGCCGAAACGGCCGGGAACCGACTGTCGAATCCGTCTCCCCCGCTCCTTCGATTCTCCGATGTCCACGGCCGAAGCGCCCGCTGTCCCTCGTCGCCCGCCCCGCACGGCTTCTCCGCCACGACGCCCGAATCCCCGAGTGCGTCGAGGGACAGGTCGCCCCGTCGTCGAGGGGACGCTCGTGATCCTCGCCTACGACCTCGGCGGCAGCAGCCGATCAGGGTTCGGCAACTGCACGGAAGCCACCTGGAACACGTGCGCGGAGCCGAAGAAGGGCACCGGAGACCGTGCCGGCGGTCGGCTCGCGGCCACGCTGTCCTGGACGACCACCCAAGCGTCAGGGCAGTTGACGCCCGCTTCGAGGCGACGGCGGTTGCGCGACATCGAGCCCCGGCGATCGGCACCGTGTCGCTACGCCGGCCCGGTTGCCGGGCCGTCCAGTCCGACGCACCATCACCCCCACCGGACGGGCCCGTTCCAAGACCGGCGGGGGGCGCCGTCGACGGTCGATCCCGCCCACGGCTGATCCGCGCCGACAGTATGGATGTGAGCCGCGTCATGTGGCGGGAGCGCGCACGGCGTTGCCGGACAGCTAAGGGTGTGAAAACAAGTATGAGAGCGCGGATAAGAGCCGGAGACCCGCGCGCCTTCGAGGAGTTGTTCGTCGAGCACTCCGGATCCGTCTACAACCACGCTTTTCGTCTGATCGGCGACTGGGCGGCTGCCGAGGACGTGGTGGCCCTGACCTTCCTGGAGGCGTGGCAATTGCGCGGCAGGGTCGCCGAGGACGGCGGGTCGCTGCGGCCGTGGCTGCTCGGCGTGGCCACCAACGTCACCCACAACAGCCGCCGGACGACCAGACGGCATCAGGCGGTGCTCGCCAAAATGCCGCGCGAGCAGGTGGTACCCGACTTCGCCGACCTGTTGGTCGAACGGATCGACGACACCCGCACCATCGCACGGGTCCAGTCGCTGCTCGGCGAGCTGCGCCGCCATGAACGCGACGTCATCGCCTTGTGCGTGTGGGCCGGCCTGGATTCGGCCGCCGCCGCCGAAGCACTCGGCATACCGGTCGGCACGGTCCGGTCCAGGTTGTCCAGGGCCCGCGCCAAGCTCAGGAGGCTCGCCGAACGCGAGCAGCCGCCGAGTGCGGAAGCGCGGGTGCCGTTCGACCACGCCGGCGAACCCCGACGCCCCGAGACCGTCGCCCGAATCCACGCCCCCTTGCGCACCAGGAAGGAAGCCCGATGAACAACCGGACAATCGAGGTCGACGACGCGACGATCGCGGACCTCGCCGCGCTGATGCCGGTACCTGCGGAGCGGGAGCTCCCGCCCGAGCGGGCTCTGCAGATGCGCTCGGCCCTGGACCGGGCCTTCCGGGACGCGAATGACGCCGAGGCCGGGACGGCCCCCCGGCCCCGGCGCCGGCGGCTGATCCGGCGGATCGGCGTGCCGGCCGCGGTCCTGGTCGTGGCCGGCGCCACCGCGGCGGCGATCCTCGTGGACGACTCGCCCGCGCGCGTGTCCTTCCCCGAAGCGGCCTCGTGTTCCTATGAGTACACGAAGACCCCGAAGTTCCTGTACGCGGCGCACATCGGGCCGGGGCAGACGCCGGAAGCGGCGTGCGCGGTGTACTGGGACGCGATGACCGACACGGCCCGCACCCAGTTGCCCGCCGACAGCCCGGACCGGACCGTCGCGCACCCGGCGACGCCACCGCTGGTCGCCTGTGCACAGAAAGCGGGGAACCACGACGTGTTCGTCATGCCGCAGCCGGCCGGCACCACGCCACAGGAGGCGTGTTCCGCACTGGGCATGACCCGCCCCGACGAGAGCGCGCTGTATGGGGGAGCCACCGTCGAGCAGGTTCGTCGGTTGAATGCGATGCTCAACGGCCCCGGGTTGGGGAGCACCCGATGCATGACCTTCGCCTATGCCCGTGCCCGGGCCGAACGCGCGCTCGCCGAGGTCGGCATCACCACCTGGCCGATCAAGGTAGGCCTCGAACCGGGCGAGAATCCGAATCTGGCCTTCCCCGTGGTCGACGCGGACGAGCCCGCCATCCACCTCCGCAATGGCGGCATGACCGACCTGTGCCGGGTCGGGACCGCCGGCCGCTGAGCGCGGGGCGACGAGGGGCGGCCTGCCGGGGGTCGAGGTCGCCGGGTCGGTCGGCTCGCGGCGGTGCATGGGGGCGGGCACCGGGGCGGGCGGGGGGACGGCCGACTTCCGGAAAGTGTCGAATCCCCGTCGCGGTGAGGTCGATCATGACGCGGGAAGCGTTCCGGAAGCCGGCCGATCGGGCCGTCGGTGGGTCAGTTGCAGGTGAGCCTGGGGGTCGTCCAATCGGCGTGGTCGTAGTCGATGCCGTTGCCCCCGTCGGTGACGACGAGGGTCAGCGTCCGGCCACCGGTCAGATCGGCGGTGAGTCTCCTGGACGGGTCCGACGTGGTCATCACGCCGCTGTCCGCCACCTTCGTGGTGTCCCGATAGATCTGGAAGGCGACCGCCCCGATGTAGGCGCTCTCGTCGTCGACGCCCACATCCACCGTCAGGCCGGTACACCGGGCACCGAGGTGGTAGGTGATCCTGCCGGCGGCGTGCGCGCCGAGGCCCTTGGCGTACACGGCGCCGTTGATCGTCAGGGCCCTGCCGTCGCCGGCTGCTCGCTCACCGTTGCTCCGGTCCTTCTCCACCGGTCCCCAGCCGTTGGCCATGCCCGTCCAGGGGACGTCGGACAGGTGGGACGTGCCGGAGGGGGGCAGTGGGAGCGAACCGGGTGTGATCCGGTAGGCGACGGTGGCGTGGGAGGGTACGGAGGCGCTGATCGTGCCGGTCGTGTTCGTGGAGACGGCCTTGGTCCACAGGTCTTTCAGTTGGTAAGGGCCGCGGTTGGCGATGCCCAGGGCGTCCGTGGTGGTGGAGACGGTGGCGGTGGCCCCGGTCTCATTGGTCAGTGAGACGGCCAGGTCTCCGTTCGCCAACTCCTTGGCCATGATCACCAGACCTCCGCTGTTCGCGACCACTGTGCCCTGCTTGCCCAGGGGGTCCTGGTCGACGGCGATCACATCGGCGTTGGAGAGGATCCCGAAGGTGTCGGCGCTCGCCGTGCGCAGATCGGTCCCGATCAACAGTGGCGCGGACATCATCGACCAGAGAGTGAAGTGGGTGCGGTACTCGGCGCCCGTCATACCGCCGTTGCCGACCTCCAGCATGTCCGGGTCGTTCCAGTGGCCGGGGCCGGCGTACGGGGCGAGCGGCTGGTTCCGGTGTGCGATGCCGATCATCGACGACCAGTTGTCCCCGATGTCGCCCGTGGTGCGCCACAGGTGACCGACCGGGGCTGCCCACTCCCAGGGCTTGCTTTCGCCCCAATCGCAGAGGGAGAAGACGATGGGCCGGCCGGTGTCGCGCAGGGCGTTCGCCATGTCCGTGTAGCGTTTTCTGGCGTCCACGCCCTGGTTGTTGCAGTTGTCGTATTTGAGGTAGTCGACACCGAAGGAGGCGAACAGGTTCGCGTCCTGCCGTTCGTGGCCGAGGCCGCCGGGAAATCCGGCGGGGTTGCAGGTCTTGGTACCGGCGCTGGTGTAGATGCCGAACTTGAGACCCTTTCCGTGCACGTAGTCCGCGACGGCCTTGATGCCGTGTGGGAAGCGGACCGGGTCGGCGACCAGATTGCCCGAGGCATCCCGGTTCGGTAACGCCCAGCAGTCGTCGAGGTTGACGTACCGGTAGCCGGCGTCCTTGAGCCCCTTCGACACGAAGAGGTCGGCGATGCCCTTGATCATCGCCTCGTTGAAATCGGCCCGGCAGTGGGTCGAGTTCCAGTTGTTGAACCCCATCGGGGGGAGCGCCGCCTGGCCGTCGGGCGCCGCGGCGGCCGACGGGGCGGCGACGACGGACGCACCGGCCAGTGCGACCGTGCCCACCGTCGGGATCAGGAGTGGCAGCGCGGTGAGAGTGGCCGCAAGGCGGCGGGCGAGGGTGGTTCGTACCGTATGCACGGACGGCTCCAGAGCTCGGGGATTCGAGAGAGCGCAGGTGCAGAGTGGTGCGATGGGTACTTCCGGACCCGTGAAATCATCAAGTTCGAACGTATTTCAACGGGAAGTAACATCCCATCGTTGCGACAGCGAGTGTGTCAAGAGGGCAAATCGCGGCAATGCACGGCACTTGCTGCAAACGCTCGGGATGTTGGGATGTTGATATATGTCGGGTTGTTCGGGGCGCCGAGGCCCCCGGACCGACTGCTCGATCGTGAACGCCGCTTCCTACGTGGGCAATCCGACGGCGCGTTCCCCGTTGCGCCGTTGTTGGATGACGACGGCGACGACGAGGAGCGCCCCTTGGGCGACGTTTTGCCAGAAGGAATTGACGCCGACGACGTTGAGGCCGTTTTC
Source organism: Embleya sp. NPDC005575 (assembly GCF_040605455.1). Lineage (NCBI taxonomy): Bacteria > Bacillati > Actinomycetota > Actinomycetes > Kitasatosporales > Streptomycetaceae > Embleya > Embleya sp. NPDC005575. The sequence goes on from NZ_JBEXCV010000012.1 coordinate 50,643, forward strand.
GAGGGCGCCGAGCAGGAAGACGGCGAGGAGTGTGCCGCCGATGCCGCCCTTGCCGCCCTTGAGGGCGCAGCCGCCGAGTGCGGCCGCGGTGATGGCCTTGAGCTCCAGGCCTTCGCTGCCGGAGGTCGGCTGGCCGGAGCCGGTGCGCGCGGTCAGGATGACTCCGGCGATCGCCGCTACGACGCCGGCGAGAGCGTACACGGATACGAGGTACTTGTTGATGTTGATGCCGGCCAGGCGGGCCGCGGTGTCGTTGCCGCCGATGGCGTATATGTTGCGGCCGATGTCGGTGTACTTGAGCAGGATGTGTACGGCGACGGCGACCACGAACAACGTCCAGATCTGGACGGACAGTCCGAGGATCTTGCCGCGTGCCACGAAGATGAAGAAGTCGTCGCCGAGGACGTAGCCCTGTGCGCGCCCGCCCGCCAGCAGTTGGGCGACACCCTTGTACGCGGCGAGGGTGGCCAGTGTGGCGATGACGGGGTTGACCCGCCCGTACACGATGACGATGCCGTTGACCACGCCCGCCGCGATGCCGACGCCGATCGCGGCGAGAACGCCGAGGGCCGCGTTGCCGTCGGTCGAGGTGAACGCCATGGCGCTGACGACGGAGGCGATGCCCGCTTGCGAGCCGACGGAGATGTCGAGCGCGCCGCAGATGATGACGACGGTCTGTACGACCGCGAGGAGGCCGGTCACCGCGACCGTGTCGCCGATCACGGTCATGTTGGCGGTGGTGAGATAGCCGTCGTCGAGCCAGGCGAAGGTGCCGACGACGACGATGAGCGCACCGATGAGGCTGGTGTTCTGCGCGCCGACAGCCGTGGCTACGCGACGGGGTAACGTCCGGGCGTGGGCGCCGGCGGTGGTGGCGGGTATCGGTGGCGGCGCGTTGGTCGTGGTGGTCATGACGGGTTCCCCTGGGTCGGTTCGGCGAGGTCGTAAGCCATGGCGAGGGCGAGGATGCCCTCCTCGTCGGCGTCCGCGCGGTCGAGTTCGCCGGTGATTCTGCCGTTTTGCATCACGACGATCCGATCCGCGAGACCGAGCACCTCGGGCAGTTCGGAGGAGATGACGAGGATGGCGACACCGGTTTCGGCCAACTCGTCGATGAGGCGGTAGATCTCCGCCTTGGCGCCGATGTCGATGCCGCGGGTGGGTTCGTCCAGAATCAGGATCTTGGGTCGACGGGCGAGCCAGCGAGCGAGGACGACCTTTTGCTGGTTGCCGCCGGACAGCTTGCGCACCTCGTGGTCGATCGACGGGGTGCGCACTTCGAGGCGGTCGACGAACTCGTGGGCGAGGCGTCGTTCGCGACGCGAGCTGACGAATCGAAAGCGACGCAGGCGGTCGAGGACGGCGACGCTGATGTTGTGACGGACCGAGCCGGTCATGAACAACGCCTGGGCCTTGCGTTCCTCGGGCGCGTAGCCGATGCCCGCCCGAACGGCGTCCCGGGGGATGCGCAGCCGAAGCGGCCGGCCCTCGACGCGCACCTCGCCGGAGCGGATCGGCAGATCTCCCACGAGGGCGGCGGCCAGTTCGGATCGCCCGGCGCCGACCAGGCCGGCCAGGGCGACGACCTCTCCCTCGTGTACATCGAGGTGCACGTTGGACACGTGTTCGGTGGTGAGGTCGCGTACGTCGAGGACGACGCGGTCGCCGGCGCTGCGTCCGCGCGCGAACAGCGCCGACAGGTCGCGTCCGACCATCAGTCGCACGACCTCGCCTTCGTCGGCCTGTGAGGCGTCGCGTACGCCGGCAAGCTCTCCGTCGCGCAGCACCGCGATGCGGTCGGCGAGGCGGAAGATCTCCTGCATGCGGTGCGAGACGTAGATGATGGCGAGGCCTTGGTCGCGGAGCCGCCGGATGAGGTCGAAGAGCGCTTCCACCTCGTGTTCGGACAGCGACGAGGTCGGTTCGTCGAAGGCCAGGACGGCGGCCTCGGTGGTGAGGGCGCGCAGGATCTCCACAAGCTGGCGCTGCGCGGGCGAGAGTTGGGATCCGAGCGCCTCGGGGGCGATGGCGTGTGCGAATCCCAGGCGTTCGAGGTCGGAGCGCATGCGCTGATACAGCGTGCCTCGGTCGAGCAGGCGGCCACTCCTGCGCGGCAGTGCGCCGATGTAGACGTTCTCGGCCACGCTGACATGGGGGACAATCTCGGGCTCCTGCGCGATCACCCGGATCCCGTGCCTGCGTGCGTCGGCGGGGCTGTGGAGTTCGCGCGGTGTGCCGGCGACGAGGACACGGCCGTCGCCGGGTCGATGGTCGCCGTTGATGATCTTGATGAGGGTCGACTTGCCGGCGCCGTTCTCCCCCATGAGCGCGGTGACGGTGCCGCGGGGGAAGTCCAGCGTGATGCCGCGCAGTGCGTGGACTCCGGCGAAGTCCTTGTGGATGTTCTCGACGGCGAGCGCGGGGCCCGGGAGGTCGAGAGGTGGGCTTTTCGTCATGGCTGGACCTCCAGGGCGGTTCGGGAGGTCGCGGCGACCCATGCGGGCGCCCGGGTCGCCGCGACTCGTGCCGGACGGTGCGGTCAAGGGCGCCGGCGGGCGGGTCGACGCGGCCGCGGGCCCGGCCGGGTCATGTGCACTTGAGGCCGGATTGTTGCCAGTTCGACGGGTCGACCATCTTCGTGGTCGCGAACGCCTCGGCGGGGAAGGGCTTGCCGTTCCTGAGCCGGTCGACCATGGTCTGCACGGCGAGACCGCCGACCTCGTGGCCGTTGATGAACAACGCGGCCTTCATCCCGGTCGGCTTGCCGGAACCCCAGTCCTTGCACGCCAGATAGGCGCCCAGTCCGACGCCGATCACGTCGTTGGATCCGTAGCCGCCGTTCTGCAGCGCCGTGACCGCGCCACTCACGTTCTCGTCGTTGCAGCCCCACACGATCCAGTGCTTCACCGATCGGTTGCCGCTCATCGTGGCCGCTGTCTTGTTCTGGGCGTCGGGCGGCGTGTTGTCGGTGCCGACCTTGAGTACCTTGACGTCCACGCCGGTCGCTTGTTTGAACGCCTCGTGGGCGGCCTCGACCCGATCGGTGCAGACCGTCACGTCCTGCTTCCAGGCGGCGATGATCGCGGTGTCGGCGGGAACCCAGCCCGCCTTCTTGAATTCCTCGGCCGCACGTTGGCCCACCTGCGTGCCCATCTGGGGGCCGCTGAAGCCCACGCGCGGGACCAGCTTGTCCTTGGCGCATTTGGTCGGGTCGGCCCCGCCGACGCAGATCTGGTCGTCGGACGCGAGAAGCGGTGCGCCACCACCCGTGGCGATGTCGACGACCTGCGGTCCCACGGCGGGGTCGGGTACGACGATCACGACACCGTTGTACTTCTGTGCCACTGCCGCCTGGACCTCGCTGACGGCCTTGTTGGTGTCGTTGCCCAGGTTCACGACCTTGAGATCGACTCCGAGTTCCTTGGCTTTCGCGCGGGCGCCGTCCGCCTCGTCCACGAAGTACTGCTGGTCTCCCTGCTTCTGCAGATACGCGATCTTGATCGTGCCGGATAAGGAAACCGGTGCGCCCGAGGGCGCTCCGGACTTGTTCTCATCCTTGCCGGACGAACAGGCCGTGAGCGCCACGGCGAGTGCGAACGCCGCCACCATCGCGGCCCTTTGCCGGGTGCGTCTGCGGTGCGTCATGGTCAGCCCCTGTGAATGTCGGCGGCCCGGGAGGACCGCGTGTGTTCGATGGTCGATGCGTCGACATGCCCGGCCGTCATGTTTCGCTCCCGTCGACGAAAGCGCTCCGACCTGCGGGAGGGCCGGATTTGCGTAATCGGAATCTCCTTGCGCACGAGAAAGGACGATCTTGAAATCGAACATGGATGCGCGGTATTCGCTCGTAATGCGACTCACATATCTAGCAGTTCCAACATTAACCAACAAGACTCGGTTTGGTAACACTCCTGCCGCAGCGCCTTCGTCCGGGCCGGAAAGGCCGCGTGCATAAGGATCTTTCCCGGTGGCAAAGCGCGGTGCGGGAAAACGAACACTGCTATGTTGGAATATGTTGGTTACCTACGGGCGAGAGGATCGGGAATGCTGGCACGTCAGCGCCAAAACACGATCTTGGAAATGATCGCCGATCAGGGGTCCGTCCGTGTCGCGACGCTGGTGCGGAAATTCGGGGTCTCGGACATGACCATTCGACGCGACCTCGAAGTGCTGGCCGGGCAGGGGCTGATCGCCAAGGTGCACGGTGGGGCCACTTCCAGGGACGGCAGCTCGACCGAGGAGCCGGGGTTCGTGACCAAGTCCGGGCTCCAGGCCGCGGAGAAGGAGGCGATCGCCCGACGTGCGGCGGCGATGGTCGCGCCGAACAGTGCCATCGCGTTGTCGGCGGGGACGACGACATGGACACTGGCCCGGCAACTCGTCGACGTCCCCGGGCTCACGGTGGTCACCAACTCGATCCCGGTCGCGGACGTGTTCCACCAATCCGGCCGTTCCGACCAGACCGTGGTGATCGTCGGTGGCGTGCGCACGCCGTCGGACGCGTTGGTGGGTCCCGTCGCGGTCGCGGCGTTGCGGAGTCTCAACGTCGACATGCTCATGCTGGGCGTGCACGGCATCAGCCCGCGCGTCGGATTCACCACTCCCAACCTGCTGGAGGCGGAGACCAATCATGCCCTCGTACAAGCCGCCCGCCGCTTGGTCGTGGTCGCCGACAACACCAAGTGGGGCCTGATCGGGATCAGCACGATCGCACAACTCGGCGACGCGGACACGCTGATCATGGACACGGGCCTGCCCCAGGAAGCGCGCGACCAACTGAGCGAGCACATCGAAGAACTCGTCGTGGTCGATCCCGCCGCCTCCTGAGCAGCCGACCGGCGGCCGGGCAGCAGGTGCGACGCGGCGTGCCGCCGAGCCGTTGGCTCGGTCCCCGACGACAGCCGACGTCGAGGCCCAGTGGCGTGGGGCTGTGGGTGAGGTGGTGGGGGGACGTGTGGTGGGCGTTCGCGGCGGCCGGCTGTCCGTTCGTGGTCGGCGTGGCCGGCAATCACGACCTGGTGTCGGCGGCGGAACTGGCCGAGGCCGGTGGGCACGTGACGCTGCTCGACGGAGACTGTGTGGACCTGGGCGGGGTCCGCTTCGGCGGGGTGGGCCGCATCATCGGCGACCCGGCCCGACCCGGCCGCCGCACCGAGCGCGCCCAACTCGACCTGCTCGGCCGGGTGTTGGGCGAGGATCCCTCGGTGCTGATCCTGCACGAGGGGCCCCCGGACCGGGCGCCGACGACCGCCTAGGGCGGGCCGAGATCGGCGCCCGGTCCGGCTCGGACCACCCGCCCTGACGATCTGCGGACACGTCCACTGGAACGCCCCCGTCGTCACATCGACCGGCGGGCACGTTCTCAACGTCGACGCCCGCGCCGTACTACTGACGCCCTGAAGGTCTCGACAAGGCAATTACACGTGTCGGCGAACGCCGCCACGTCCTTGGCCGGATTCTCGCGACTTTCGGGAGCGGCCGGGTGGTGTGCCTGTTTGCAGGCGAGATCCTCAGCCTCGGTGGCGTCCGCGTTGGCGATCAGAGCCACCACTTCGGCATAGTCGATCTCATCGCAGTGCCGCCGAACAATCTGCGGTTCGTGGTTCACCCGGTCGGATGTGCGGGTTGTCGCGGGCGGGGCGCGTGGGGTGCGGACACGCAAGGACGACGACGTCCAGACCAGCGGGTACGCCCGCAACCTCGCGGGAAGGCATTGCCCCACGCCGATCCGGACACCGCCCGGGTCACCGCCGTGGCCCACCGCAGGCCCGCCCCCGCCTGCGGGGCGGGCCGACGGTTCCTCGCGGGCGGCGCCCTGCCCGCCGGGCCGGTCGGCTCACTGCGGTGGGTCGGTCGGCCTACTGCGGCGCGTCGGGCTCCGCGGCGGTGCGCCTGCGGTGCGCGGGATGTGTGGGTTCTCTCAACAGTTCCGCCAACAGCACGAGGTCGCTGACCGGTCGCGTCATGGCCGCCGCCTGCAACACGTCGTCGGCGGCCTTTTGCGAAGAGTCCCGCAGGATCGCGATCATCCGCGCGACGTCCGGGATCGGCCGATGTGCGGCCGCCAGACGCAACAGGCTTTTCGCCGCGTCGTCCGCCGGCGCCTGCGCTGCGTCGTCGAAGCGTTCCCCGATCGGGTCGATCGGCCTGCCCGGCGCAGGCGACTCCAGTGTGTCCGGTGCCGGATGCGCCCGAGGCGCGGAACGTGCGGCGGCCGACGCGGAGGCGGGCAGCGAAGGCGCCGCATCCCACCCCAGGCGGGTCGCAGGCGAGGCGGGCTGCGGAGGCTGGGCGGGCGCCCCCGGCGGGGCCGCCCACATTTCGGTACGCGCGGCCGGCGCCGCGGGCTTGTAATGCGCCGTCGTCGGTGGTTCGGGATCGGATGCGAAGGTCACGACTTTCTCCCTGCATGGTGGAAACGCGGAAACGCGGAAACGCGGCCGGATCGCGCCAGTACCCGACACGCTCCCGGCCGCCGGACGACGGCGTGTACCCGCACCGACAATCGTTCAGACGCACCGGGGTCCCCACCCCGACGTCCCACACGACACCGGTGGCCTACGCCTATCGAGCGCGCGGGGCGGTAGTCCTTGGTGTCGCGGAGACGTTCCGCCCGAGCCCCGGGGCGTGGTCTTTGCCCGTGGGCTGATGAGGTCCTGGGAGCGCGGAATGCCGGCCGGGTGATACCGACGCGCTCCCGCACCTGTTGTTCGCACGGCAGGATCCCGCGCCTGGGCGTGATGGGACCGCCTCGCGTGTGCGTGTGCACGAAAGCGGGCCACCTCCTCATGGTCGAGGAGGGGGCCCGCCCGTCACACCGTGCCTTGCCGCGACGGTGCGACTACACGTGACGTGCCACCGGTGGCACGCCTGCCCGGGTCGGCATGTACACCGACCCGGGCCGGTGGCCGACTCAGATCGCGGAACCGCCGGGGCCCGTGAGGGTACCGACGAGGGAGCCGATCAGGTCGAGGAGACTCTTGGCGAGTGCGTTCACCAGGTTCGCGATGTCGGGAACGTCGCTGCTGCCCTTGGCAGCCGGCGGGGTGACCGGCTTGCTGTCCGGGCTCGTGATCGCCGCCGCCAGTGCCTCGGCGTTCGAGACGACCGTGGACACCGCCTGGGTCATGGTGGCCGAGGGCGCCGCCGAGGTCGCGGAGGTGGAGGTCTTGTCCGTCGGAGCCTTGGCAAGCAGATCCTTGCCCGCGTTCTGTACGGCCGTCAGGTGCTCCTTGACCTTGGAGGTGTCCGCGACGGTTCCCTCCTGCGGCTGCGCTGCCGCGAGCAGGTCGGCGGACGCCTTGGCCAGCGCCCCCATCGATCCGAGCTGTTCGATCTGCTTCGTCGCGGCCTCCATCGAGAGCGCGGCGGGCTGTGCCGGAGACGCGACGTGGGCGCCGGCAGCCGCCGGGGATGTGCCGGCTTCGCCGATGGCGACTGCGGTACCGGCTCCGCTCGCGAGCGCGGCGCTGGTCAGAATGGCGATGATCCGAGTCTTGCGCATGACAGACATGCCTTCCATCGAAATGAACGGGGGTTCCACAACCGTCACCCGGCTCATGACATTGCGCAATCGGACGGTCACATAAGGTCGCATCACTGTGTGTGAGCATTTGGGGTGTGGGCTACTTGGTGCCCGGCGGGCGGGGCTTTCCGCCCGACCATCCACGCGAGCGGAGTGTCGCAGGGACACCGGTGGCCTTCCGCGCACCGGCTGACGCCCGCCGGTAGGGAACTCGAACCGCTCGTCCGGCAACTCGGCAACCGGGCACGCCGCTGGGCCTTCGGCGAGCCCAAGCCCGAACAACCGCAGGGAGGTTGGGTGTCACGGGTGCGGTGCCTGGCGCTGCCGGACGTGCTGTTCGACACGAGCGTGGACGCGGACGGCGTCAACGCCCGTCTGTCTGGGCGGGCGACCCCGAGACCGGGCCCCGGTGGCCCCTTCCTGCGCCGGCGCCGATCACGATCGAGCGAGGTCGAAGGGAAGGGTCCGCGCCGTGCGTGCAGTGGTCACCCTGCCCCGCCCCCCAACCTCACCGGCTGTGGCTTGAGTTCCGGGCGGTGTGTCCCGGCCGCTCGGCAACCCTTGGATCTCTTTGGTACAGACCTACCCCTGTCGGAGATCCGGCCGGTGCGGGTGGATAACAGGAATTTTCTATTCGGGTTCGGAGGGCGCGGTGGCGGGCCGGCCCGGTCCGGAAAGGGCACGTGCGCCTCTTGGCGACGCGGCGAATCTCCCATAGCCTCCGGGCTGGAGGTCCGATGTTTCCCGGGTCGTTCCCTGCAGGTGGCTCGACGGAGGCCGGATGCGTTCGGCGGTCCGCCGGATACGCCGTCGGCTACCGCCGCCGGGCATCGGGATTTTGTCCGGGCCGCACGGCGGTCGATCCGAGCAACGCCGAGGTGCACGCATGGAATTGGAACTTCGCCATCTGCGGACCCTCTGTTGCATAGCCGAGGCCGGCAGCTTGGGCCGGGCGGCGGTGATGCTCGGCCGGAGCCAGCCTGCGGTGAGTACTCAACTGGGTCGCCTGGAGCGGCACTTCAGCAGACAACTGTTCCAGCGCACTGCCGCCGGTGTCCGGCCGACGCCGTTCGGGGCGCAGGTGCTGGCCCAGGCGCGTGAGGTGCTGTCCGCGGCGGAGCGGATCGGGGGGTCGACGGCGGTGGACGGCACCGAGCCCGATTGTGCGCTGCGGCTGGCCGCCACAAACACGCCCATCCTGCCCGGACTGGTCAGACGGCTGCGTGATGTCCTGCCCGCGCTCACGCTGACCGTGAGCAGTGTCTACGCATCCTCGGACATCGTCGAACTGCTGGAGCGCGACGAGATCGACGTTGCCATCGGAGTGGACTACCCCGGCCGGGAGCTTGCGCACTCCGACGCGTTGGAGCACCGTGGGATCATCGTCGAGCCGGTCTTCCTGGCCCTGCCCACCGGTCACCGGCTCCGGCACCGCACCGATATCGCGCTCGCCGAACTCGCGGGCGAGGCCTGGTTTCTGACCCCCGACGACGGAGCCGGCTGGCCGGGCGTCTTCCACGCAGCCTGCCAAACGGCCGGGTTCGCGCCTGCGGCGGTACACGAATTCCTGGGTGACCAGGCCCAGTTGCAGCGGATGATCGCCGAGGGTATCGGTGTCTCCGTCGTGCAGGCCACGATCCAGCCGATCCCAGGAGTGGTCGTCAAACCGCTGACCGGTACCCCGCTGTGGGCCCGGTACCTGCTGGTGTGGCGCCGTGAGGGGCGGGCCGGTGACATCGCCGAGACACTGTACCTCTCGGCGGTGGACGCCTACCGCGAACTCATCGCACGCGCCCCGCACTTCCAAACCTGGATGTCGCGTACCTACACCTCGCCCTGACCGGTGCGGCGCACGGGTCGGGCACCGGCATCGGCACCCGATACGACGCCGACTTCAACACCTGGTCGGACGCCTGCTCGGCCGGCCGCCTGCCAGGCGGGGGCGGGCAGACCCTCGGCCGAACCTGCGGCCGGCGAAGCGGTCGGCGCGGCATAAAAGTCCAAGCCCGGCCGACGCTTTGTCGTGGACCCGCCGGGAGGCCGGTGGGCACACTCGGGTCAAGAGCGAAGAGCGATACCCGCAATGAAGTGCGGTCCGGTGTGCGCCCGAGCGGCACGCCCCTTCTTGCAGGTGTTCCGTGCTCCCGCACTCCCAGACCGCTCCCAGGGCCGGGCCTCGTGCCGGCGCAGGGCAGGGAACGTGCGCGGCCCCACCACCCCCACGAATGTGCGTTGTCACAGAAGGAGAGTCCATGCCCTTCCCACGACCGAGGCGGAAACCGGGAGCGGTTTCCGCCGCGCTGGTGTCCGCGCTCCTGCTCGCGCTGGCCGGTACCGCACCGGTTCCGGCTTCGGCCGCGCCGCCGGCCGCCACATACACCGTCACCGTGGGATCCCCGGTGCGGTACGCGCATCCGACGGACACTCCGGCCTCGACGTACATCGACAAGGACGGCACCTTCTACTTCCAGCAGTCCGCCGCGCTGTACGGCGCCAACGACGTGCGCTACTGGGATTTCTTCACCGGTACCGACTTCGACACCGCCACCAGGTCGAGCGCGATCAGTGACGCGGTGAACCCCGCCGACTCCCGGGACCGCAACAACGACACCACCTCGCGCTGCAACAACAGCCCGACCGGCGTCGAGGCGACGTACGCGCCTTCCGGTTCGGGCTACTCGCAGCGCAACTACTGCGATTTGTCCGGGGTTTGGGTCGACCCGGACAGCGGTGACTGGTACGGCCTGGTCCACAACGAGTTCACGCCCCAGCCGTTCGGCGACGGCATCCACTACGACGCGATCGACTACGCGGTCTCCAAGGACCAGGGCCGGACGTGGACCATCAAGGACCATGTCATCACCTCGCCGTGGAGCACCAAGCGCGGTGACGTGGCCCAGTTCCCGAACGAGACGTACAACTACGGCAACGGCGACCAGCGATTGTTCGTCGACACCGCCTCCGGCTACTTCTACGTCTACTACGGTTCGCGGATCGTGGCGAAGGACGGTAACTGGGAGGACAGCCTCGCGCACGTGGCCCGCGCGCCGATCGCACAGAAGATGGCGCGCGGTTCGTGGCAGAAGTGGTACGGCGGCGCCTGGTCGCAGCCGGGCGTGGGCGGCCGGGAGAGCAACACGGTGCCGGTGGACAGCGCCGACCAGAGCGGCTGGACGCCCATCGCCAACGACTACAACCCGGCCAACAGCGGCTCGGTGAGCCGGCAGATCGCGGCCGGGAAACTCCCGCCGAAGTCCCCGCTGTTCGTCATGAACATCACCTACAACGCCTACCTCGGGCTGTATCTCGGCACCCCCGAGGCAGTCGGGCCCGCGGCCCCGCAGCGGCTGTACGTCACCGACGACCTGACCACCCAGAAGTGGCATCTGATCGGCGACACCGGCAGCTACACCAACCGGTCCTGGTACCGATGGTTCCTCGACGGCGCGAACCGGACCAACTCGACGATCGTCGGCAAGACGTTCCGCTCCTACTGCGCGTTCGAGTGCCAGAACAACGCCTCCGGCGAATACGTCGACCTCACCATCGCCTCCGCCAAGCCCGCCGCCCCGCCGGTGGATGTCACGAAGGCGTACCGGATCAGCAGCGCGGGCGGCCGGGCGCTGGCCCAGATCTCCGGCACGTCGGCGACCACCTCGGTGGCCTCGACCACCGCAAACGGCCTGGAATCCTGGGTTTTCACCGCCAACGGCGACGGTTCCTACCGGATCGCCAACGCCGCCACCGGCCACCTCCTGGGCGTCGATTCGAGCACGAAAGCCGGGCGCGCCTGGGGCGCCAGGCCCACCGCCGTCGCGGCGGGCCCGGGCGGGCCCACGGTCGGACAGCAGTGGTTCGTCGTCGCGACGAAGAATTCCGACAACACGGCCACCGGCACCTTCCGTCTGGTCAACCGCTACAGCGGCCTGGTCATCGGCATGTCCGGGGAGTCCGGGCGGCTCGCCGAGACGACCCCGACCCGCAGTTGGAGCGACACCACCAACAGCCAGGCCGGAAGCCTTCGCGGCGTGGGTGAACAGACCCTGATCCTGACCGCGAGCGGGTCGGTTCCCGGAGACCCGGTGGAGGGCACCCATACCCTGGTGGCCTCGGGCAAGGCCCTCGACGACCCGAACCTCTCCACCGCCGAGGGCACCCAGCTCATCACCTGGGCCCCCAACGGCGGTACCAACCAGAATTGGGTCCTCACCCGCCAGTCCGACGGCAGCTACCGGATCGCGAACGGCCACTCGCAGCTGTGCGCGGACGTCGCCGACCACTCCACCGCACCCGGCGGCAAGGTCATCCAGTGGGCCTGTGGCAGCGGCAGCAACCAGCGCTGGCTGCTCACCCGCCGCTCCGACGGGAGTTACACGATCAAGTCCCAACTCAGCGGTCTGCTGCTGACCGCCGCTTCCGGTACGGACGGTGCCCTGGTCACCCAGCAGCCGGATACGGGCTCGGCCTTCCAGCACTGGACCATCGGCTGATCCTCCGTCGACTCCCGATACTCCCTGTCGGCACGTTGATGGATGATCGGCGAGCCCGCACGGGCGCGCCCTCCGTCTCGTACGGACGGTAGGCGCGCCCGAGGGGGTTCCTTCGGGCGTCAGTGGCGGCGATGTCGACGGCGCTTGCGAACATCGCACCCTACGGCCCTCGGCAGGCCCTCGGGACGGGCGGCCCGGATGGGTCCGGGCCGCCCGCCTGTTCGGTCCGCCGGTGTGCCGAGTTCGTCAGAACCGGGTGCTGATCGTCACGCCGCCGTAGGCGCCGGCGCCGTACAGGCTGATGTAGCGCCAGCCCGCGGTCGCGTTGGAGACGGTGATCCCGTCGGAATTGCCGCTCCGGGTCGAGGACGCCGTGTAGGCGGTGTTGGTCGCCCAGGTGTCCGGGTTGTAGTACAGGTTCGCGTCGCCGGTACCGCCGGAGATGGTGGCCGTGAGGGTGGCCCCGGCCGGGACGTAGACGGTCAGGTAGTTCAGGTCGTTCGCCGCGCCCGAGAGGTTGGCGCGGGAGCAGTTCTGGCCCATCACATGGGAACTGCCCGTGCAGGTAGGCAGCGCGCCGGTGCCGCCCCCGGCCTCGCAGGCGCCGGCCGCGCAGGCGTCCAGCCAGGTGTCGAAGTCGGCGTCGTAGCGGGTGCCGATGCCGGTGCTGTAGTACGCGTACGCGCCCTGGTAGTCACCGGCCCGGAACTTGGCGAGGATCGCGTGGACGTCCGAGGGGTGCTTCTCGAACATGTACCGCACCGCGAGGTGGCCCCACGGGTAGGTTCGGGTCGTGTTCGAGTTGTCGTAGGTGGTCTCCCACAGGGTGCTCAGCCGGTAGGTGTGCTTGGCGGCCTCGGCCATCGCGGAGGCGTCGGTGACGTTGCGGTAGCCGTAGGACACGTACTCGCCCAGACCCTCCAGCCACCACACGTCCGGGACGGAGATCTGGGTGGTGAAGTCGCCCTTGGTGTCGTAGCGGGAGTCGAGGTAGTGCGTGTACTCGTGGTTGAGGTTGCGGATGTCGGCGGCCCATGGTCCGTCGGGCTGGTTGAGCTCCTGGAAGGTGATGAAGCGCGGGTGGTTGTTCGGGTCGGCGGGGTTGCCGTCCAGGAACTCGCCGCCGTTGTCGGTGCTGTTGCCGTAGATCCACGAGGAGTACGTCTTGTACTCGCTGCGGGTGCCGAAGATGTCGAGTTCGATCGAGCCCTTGTAATCGCCGGGGATCGGGCCGTTGTCTTTGACCAGGCTGTGGAAGTAGGCGTCCTGGTTGAGAATGCCGGCGCACGCGGCGGCGTTCTCGGCGGCGGTCATCTTCTGCGAGACGATCCTGTGGGTCGCGTCGCAGTTGTAGGTGACGGACTGGCCGGCCGCCTTGAGCTTGTTCACGAAGTCGCAGGCGTTGTAGGTGGAGCAGTCGGCCTTGTCGTGGGTGTCGACCATGCCTGCCACGCCGACCCAGACCGGCGCCGTCGGGCCGGGGATGTTCGAGCGGTCGAGCAGGTCGCGCATCAGCGGTCGGACCTTGGCCCGGAGCGCCGGGTACTGGACGGAGCGGCTCATCTCCGTGGCGGAGTTGGCGGGCAGGAAGGAGTTGTCCCCGGCCGCCAGGGCGAGGTGATCGACCGTGAAGTCGTGCAGGGTGTCGAGCAGGCTCGGGTCGGCGGTGAGCGCGGGCAGCCAGTTCGGGTCGCTGTCGGAGAGGTAGAGCGCGTCGAACACCGAGTTGACGAAGTTGCGCATGTCCCAGGAGTCTTCCCAGGCGCTGTTGTACGCGTTGAGCACCTTCTGGTAGGCACCGAGGTAGTGATGCTGCAGGTCGTACTCGGTGAGCAACAGCGCCTCGTGGCCGATCTTGCCGTTGTCGTCGTTGACGTCGAGGAAGCGCGGACTTGCGACAAGGGTGTCGAGCGCGGAGTAGACGCCCGACACCAGAGCAGTGCTCCAAGCGGGCATCGCCGACGGGTTCTTGTACTGGACGAAGAACCCGGCCCGCTCGAACAGCAGCAGTTGCAGCAGTTTGGTGGAGTTGTCGCCGGGGTGGGCCGTCGCGGCGCTTCGGATCGCGTCGGCGATCGTGGACATGTGGGCCTCGGTGAAGACGGACTTCCCGTCGGTGGCCGAGAGGTTGAACAGGGTGTACAGGCAGGCGCCGGTTTCGGACGCCTTCACGAACGACACCAGCGCCGAGCCGGAGCGGGACGCGAAGTCCGCGGTGGTACAGGACTGTGCGGCCAGAGCCTTGGGGGCGACGGGGGCCCGCTTCGTGTCCGGCGACGGGCTCTGGGGCCGGACTTTCTTGAGTGGCGTTCTGCGCACGTCCGCGCGATCGGAGCGTGGGTCGGTCACGCCATCCGGGTCCGGTCTGGTCGGCGGGGTCGAGACGGTCGACGCGGTTCTTTCGGCCGTCTGCGCGGCGGCACTGGGCAGTGAGATCACTCCGGTGACGGTGGCCAGGGCGACGGCACCCACGGCGAGTGATCGGGACAAGAGATGACGCATAAGCAGGACTCCCTAATGCAATGTCACATGCCAAATGTGGCGTTGCATGCAAGGTGTCATCGCGGCCGAGGCATCACAATGGAGTGGGGGATAGCACTTTGGGCGCGTTGGCCATCACATCAGGGGCAGCCGGCAACCTGTTGGTCATCTCCTTGCCGGCTCACGGAGTTTGACGCTGCGTCAGACATCTTCGCTCGGGCGGGCAGGGGGCATGCGGGTCGGGGGGCTGTAGGTGCGCGACATCCGCGTCCGGAACGCGGGTGACCGACACCGGAGGCCGGCCGACCGCGACCGGAGCCATTCGAGCACCGGGAGCCGTCGGCTACTCGGCCGCCGCGATCAGCTCCGCGCCCAGTTCGCCCAGGGCGGTCGCGAGCAGGTGGGTGTTGGCGCGCGGCACGGTCGGCACGACGGAGGCGTCCACGATGTGCAGGCCGCGCAGTCCGTGCACCCGCAGGTTCGCGTCGACGACGCTCGACGCCGAGTCGGTGCCGATCCGACACGTGCCGACGCCATGGTAGAAGGCGTAGTGGGACTCGGCGAACGAGGCGCACAGGACGTCGTCGGATATGGCCAGGACGGCCCGGGCGGCGTCCGGGTCGAGGGCGAGGCCGGAGGCGGCCACCACGCGCGCGGCCAGGCGCACGCCGATCGCCAGGCGCGCCAGGTTGTCGCCGTCGGCAGTGAACGGCCAGGAGATCCGGGCCGGCGCGTCTGGCGCGGCGCCCGTGGGGACGACCGATCCGCAGCCCTCGGGCAGTTGCAGGGCGACGCTGATCTCGATCTCGCGCGTACCGTCCGGATTGCGCCGCGCGACGGGGGTGAGCTGGAGGTCGTGCGTGCGCCCCCGGCCGGGACAGGCCGTGGTGCGCGCGATCGTCTGGAGTGTCGGCCCGCCGTCGGGCACCGCGTCCGGGTGGACCGCCGCCCGGTACGACACGACCATGTGGTCGCTCAAATTGCGCCCCACCGCGGGCAGTTCGTGGACCGGTTCGAGGCCCAGCGCGGCGATGTCGCGCGCCGGTCCCACGCCGGAGCGCCACAGCAGCAACGGGTTCTGCACGACGCCTGCGGACAGCACGACACGGTTCGCGTACACGCGCTCGCCGTCGACCAGTTCGATGCCCACCACCCGGCCGTCGGCCAGCAGGACGCGGTGCACGTGGGCGTCGCCGCGTACGGTCAGGTTCGGCCGTCCGCGCGCGGCGTCGAGGTAGGCGACGGTGTTCGACACCCGCTCCGTGCCGCGCCGGTTCATCGGGATCGGGCCCACACCGGTGGACCCGGGGAGGCTGTGGTCGGGGCAGTACGGCAGTCCCGCGGCCACGCATCCGTCGACGAAACCGCGTTGCAACGGTGTCCAGTCCGCCTTCGGGTGTCGCAGGATCGGGATCGGCCCGGCATCCCCGTGGTGGGGTTCGTCGCCGAAGTCCAGGTCGTGCTCGATCCGGTTGAGGTACGGCAGCATCCGCTCCCAGCGCATCCCCTCCGGCCACGACGCGAAGTCCTCGGGCTCCGGCCGCATCGCCACCGCGCCGTTGGTCGCGGACGAGCCCCCGATGCCGCGCCCGCGTGCGTAGTTGAGGATGCGCCCGCCCGTGGAGGCGACCTTGTCGCCCCAGTTGTACGGCCAGGCCACCGGCCGTGACAGGTGCCGCAGTTCGTCCGGCAACGCGTCGGCGTCGTGATCGGGGCCGGCCTCGACCAGCAGAACCGAGCGGTCCGCCCGCTCCGACAACCGGGCGGCCAGGACGCACCCGGCCGAGCCCGCACCGATGACGACGACGTCGAAGGTGCCCGGCCCGTCGCTGGGGGATGCACCGGTTCGGGGGTTTGCCTGTACGGGTGACATGTGCGATTCCTCTGCTTCCATTGCTTCCACTTTCCTGACCACGGACCGACTCCGGTGCGCTGCGCGAAGAACCTCGCTCCAGCTACCCGAAGCGCATCGCCGCCGATTCCCAGACCGAGCGCGACGACGCGAGTGTGGCGTCGGCGAACTCTCGGAGGTCGGCGGTGCGCCACGCCTCGGAGAGGAGTTCCACGCTGACCACCCCGTCCACCCCGTCCACCCCGTCGTAACCCTTCGCCAGGAGCGTCGCGCAGAATCGGTCGAGGTCCAGGACCCCTCGGCCCGGCAGGACGCGTCGGTGCATGGACTCGTGGTGCACGTCGTCCGAAATCGGCTCGGGTGCGTCCGCGAACTGCACGAAGCCGACGCGATCCAACGGCAGTGCGGCCAGGTCCACCCACGTGCTCGGGCCGCGGAAGAAGTGCCAACTCTCCACGACCAGACGCAGGTTGGGGTGCGCTACCCGATCCAGCAGGCGCAGGGCCTCGGGGATCGAGTCGACGTGCCGGGTGGGCAGGAACTCCAGGGACAGACCGATCCGCTCTTCGGCCAAAGACCGGGCGCACTCGGTGGTGTTCGCCACCACGGCGTCGTCGATCCCGCCGGTGACCACGCACAGAACCTGCGACGGGCGCAGCACCGTCGCCATCCGAAGCACCTGTTCCAGGCTGTGCAGCGTGCTCGCCTGGTCTGCGGAGATCGACAGCGAGACCAGTTCGTAGCAGGGCAGGCCATGGTGCTTCAAAAGCGCGGCGAGGTCGCGCGTGGAAAGGCCGGCGCGCTCGTGTGCGAGGACGGAGAGGACGTCGAGCCCGATGAGGTCGTAGCCGGCGGACGCCGCCGCGTCAATCTGCTGCGGGAGGGTGGGCGGCAGCCCGTAGTAGGTCGAATGGTTGAAGGTGTTGAAGCTGTAGCGCATCGAAACCTCGAAAGCTGTGGGGGAGTCGGTACGGGACACGCGCCGCCACACGAGCGGTCGTCGATGTGCGGCGCCGGCATGGCAGCCGGATGAGATGACCGGGTAGCGGCCGGCGCATGGGGGTTCTTTCACGACGCTCCCGCAACATATGGCGGCCGCCTACTTATGTGTGACATCTACACGAAATCAGATGGCGGGCCGGATCCTCGTCTTGTGAATGTCATCATAACCATGATAGCCATCATACGAACTGACGAAGCATCAGATTCTGGCCTGCGTCAACGCTCCTGCGGACGAGGAGTTCGGTGTGGCCGTGCCCGACGACAACCCGGCCTCACGCCGGATCACCCACCCGGAACTGCTCCACCGCCCCCGGCGAGCGCGCCCAGGCCCGGCGCCTGCTCGAACTGCTGGGACGCCGCGTGCCGGATCGGGGCGGGCACTTCTTCACCCATCCCCAGTGCACGTACCACTTCGGGCTGCGGCTGCCGTCCAGCGCCGACCGGGTGATGGGGCGCGGAATGCCGATCTCCTGCAACCACGGCCTCATGATCGACCACGTCGCCGGCCGGATCGACGCGTTACGCGCCCATGGCCGAGGGGCGATTCGGTTGCCGATCAGGCGCCGGGATCGGAGAACCACACGGGTCCGGGGCCCGGGGCGCGGAGGTCGGGGAGCGAGCCCCGCGACGGCCTCCACGGTTTGCTCGATGACGTCGTCGTAGAGCCGCTCATCGGTCGACGACGAGGGCTGCGGAGCGGCTGGAGTCGCGGACGACCAGTTCCGGCCGCAGCACGATGCGCTGATGGATGTGGTCGTCGTCGGCGTTTCCGTCGGTCTCGGCGAGCAGCAACTCGGCGGCCGTGCGGCCGATGCGGGCCGCGGGCCGGCGTACCGAGGTCAGCGGGACGGCGGCCGCCGCCGCGAACTCGATATCGTCGTAGCCGACCAGGGCGATGTCGTGGGGCACCCGCACGCCGGCGGCGTACAGGGATTGCAGCATGCCGAGAGCCAGCAGGTCGTTCGCGCAGAACACGGCCGTCGGACGCGGTGACATGCCCAGGAGTCGGGCGCCGGCGTCGCGGCCGGCGGCCACGTCCGTGCGGTCGGAGTCGATCGACATCAGCGCGTCGTCGGCGAGCCCGCTCTCGCGGATGGCATCGAGTCCGCCGGCGAACCGGTCGCGGACCTGGGCAAGGTGAGTGGGGCCGCCGACGTAGGCGATTCGCCGGTGCCCGGAGGAGACGAGGTGGCGAACCGCCATGGCCCCGCCGAGGACGTCGTCGACCGAGACGGAACAGCCTTGATCGGCGGGCAGGGAACGGTCGACCAGGACGAAGGGAATGCCCCTGGCCCGCAGGAGTTCGACGGAACGTCCACTGGTGTCCGCGGGGGTCACCAGCACGCCGCGCACCCGCTGCTCGGCGAAGAGGGACAGATAGTCGGTTTCCTCGGCCGGGCTACCCGCGCTGTTGCAGACCATGACGCCGAGACCGACGTCGCGCAGCGCGCGTTCGGCGCCCTTGGCCATTTCGGCGAAGAACGGGTTGGCCAAGTCCAGGACGAGCATGGCGACGATGCGGCTGCGCCCGGCGCGGAGCTGACGCGCGGTCTCGCTGCGGACGTAGCCCAACTGCTCGATGGCCGCGCGTACCCGGACCCGGGTGTCGTCGGAGACGAGTTCGGGGTTGTTGATGACGTTCGAGACGGTCCCGACGGAGACTCCGGCCAGACGCGCGACGTCCTTGATACCCGCTTTGCCGCTCACGCGCGCCGCCTCCGCATCGTTTCAAGTCGGTACCCGACCGTTCGTTCATGGTAGGTGCAGACCCGGTCGCCACCGCGCGGCGGTCCCTGTGGCCGCCCGCCGCCCGCCGCCCGCCGCCCGCAACACGCCCGTTGACAGCGGGCTGATTCGTGGATAGCTTGCGCGCGCAATTGAAACGTTTCATTCGATCGTTTCAGGGCTGCTCAGGACATGGAGTCGAGATGGCGTCCACGACCGCGGTGCGTGCCGCGCTGAAGACCCAGCGGATCGAGACGCCCTCGTGGGCGTACGGGAACTCCGGGACGCGGTTCAAGGTGTTCGCTCGGCAGGGGGTGCCGCGGGATCCCTTCGAGAAGCTGGCCGACGCGGCCCAGGTGCACGCGTTCACCGGAATCGCCCCGTCGGTGTCGCTGCACATTCCCTGGGACAGGGTCGACGACTACCCGGCCCTGGCCGGGCACGCCGGCGACCACGGGGTGACCGTCGGGGCGATCAACAGCAACGTGTTCCAGGACGACGACTACATGCTGGGGTCGGTGACCAACCCGGACCCGCGCATCCGCCGAAAGGCGACCGATCACCTGCTGGAATGCGTCGACATCATGGACGCGACGGGCTCCCGGGACCTGAAGCTGTGGTTCTCGGACGGCACGAACTACCCGGGCCAGGACGACATTCGAGCACGTCAGGATCGGCTGGCGGAGGCCCTGGCGCAGGTGTACGCGCGGTTGAGTGGCGACCAGCGGATGATTCTGGAGTACAAGCTCTTCGAGCCCGCGTTCTACACGACCGATGTGCCGGATTGGGGCACGGCGTACGCGCACTGCCTCAAGCTGGGCGACCGGGCCAAGGTCGTCGTCGACACCGGGCACCACGCGCCGGGCACCAACATCGAGTTCATCGTCGCGCTGCTGCTGCGCGAGGGCAAGCTCGGTGCGTTCGACTTCAACTCGCGGTTCTACGCCGACGACGACCTGATGGTGGGGGCGGCCGACCCGTTCCAGCTGTTCCGCATCATGCACGAGGTCGTGCGCGGTGGCGGGCTCGACGCGGACGCCGAGGTCGCGTTCATGCTCGACCAGTGCCACAACATCGAGCCGAAGATCCCCGGCCAGATCCGCTCGGTGATGAACGTCCAGGAAGCGACCGCCAAGGCGCTGCTCGTCGACGCCGAGGCGCTGGAGGCGGCGCAGCAATCCGGCGACGTGCTCGGCGCGAACGCGGTGCTGATGGACGCGTACAACACCGACGTCCGCCCGCTGCTCGCCGACCTGCGCGGCGAACTGGGCCTGGCGCCGGACCCGATGGCCGCCTACGCGGCATCCGGCTACGCCGAGCGCATCCGCGCCGAGCGGGTCGGCGGTGCCCCGGCCGGCTGGGGGGCCTGACCGCCGCGACCGACCGACCACTTCCGTACCGACCCAAGGGACACGCCTCATGAAGCCACCGACGAACCCGGCGGTGGAAGCGTTGCTGCACCGCTCCCACACCCTGGGCGCCGACTCGCGCAATACCAACTACGCCGGGGGCAACACCTCGGCCAAGGGCACCGCACTCGACCCGGTCACCGGCCACGCCGTCGAACTGATGTGGGTCAAGGGCTCGGGCGGCGACCTGGGCACTCTGACGGAGAGTGGCCTGGCCGTCTTGCGGCTGGACCGGTTGCGCACGCTCGTCGACGTCTACCCGGGCGTGGACCGCGAGGACGAAATGGTCGCCGCGTTCGACTTCTGCGCGCACGGCACCGGGGGCGCCGCGCCCTCGATCGACACCGCGATGCACGGCCTGGTCGACGCCGCGCACGTCGACCACCTGCACCCCGACTCCGGGATCGCGTTGGCGACCGCGGCGGACGGGGAGAAGTTGACCGCCGAGTGCTTCGGCGACGCGGTGGTGTGGGTGCCCTGGCGGCGCCCCGGCTTCCAACTGGGCCTGGACATCGCGGCGATCAAGGCGGCCAACCCGCGGGCGATCGGCTGTGTCCTCGGCGGCCACGGCATCACCGCCTGGGGCGACACCTCCGAGGAGTGCCGGCACAACTCGCTGCACATCATCCGCGCCGCCGAGGCGTTCATCGCGGAGCGGTTCGACGCCGCCCGGCACCCGTTCGGAGAGCTGCTGCCGCGGCACGCGCCGCCGGCCCAGTCGCGGCGTCGCGCCCGAGCCGCGGAACTCGCGCCGCTGCTACGCGGGTTGGCCTGCACCGACCGGCCTCAGGTGGGGCACTTCACCGACACCGACGTGGTGCTGGACTTTCTCGCCCGCGCGGAACACCCCCGCCTCGCCGCCCTGGGCACCTCGTGCCCCGACCACTTCCTGCGCACCAAGATCCGTCCGCTCGTCCTGGACACCGCGCCCGAAGCGCCGCTGGAGAAGGTGATCGCGCGTCTGCGTGAGCTGCACGCGTCCTATCGCGAGGAGTACGGCGCGTACTACACCCGGCACGCGACCTCGCACTCGCCCGCGATGCGCGGCGCCGACCCGGCGATCGTGCTGGTGCCCGGCATCGGGATGTTCTCGTACGGCAAGGACAAGCAGACCGCCCGGGTGGCCGGAGAGTTCTACGTCAACGCGATCGACGTGATGCGTGGCGCCGAGACCGTCTCGACGTACGCCCCCATCGAGGAGGCCGAGAAGTTCCGCATCGAGTACTGGGCACTGGAAGAGGCCAAGCTCGCCCGGCTGCCCGAACCGCGGCCGCTCGCGACCCGGGTGGCCCTGGTCACCGGCGCCGGCTCCGGCATCGGTAGGGCCATCGCGGAACGCCTCGCCGCCGAGGGCGCGTGCGTCGTGGTCGCGGACCTGAACGCCGAGAACGCGGCCGCCGTCGCCGCGGAACTGGGCGGAGCGGACCGGGCGGTGGCGGTCACCGTCGACGTGACCGACGAGGAGCAGATCAAGGCCGCGTTCACCGAGGCCGCTCTCGCCTACGGCGGTGTGGACCTGGTCGTCAACAACGCCGGGATCTCGATCTCCAAGCCGCTGTTGGAGACCACCGCCCGCGACTGGGACCTCCAGCACGACATCATGGCCCGCGGCTCGTTCCTCGTCTCGCGCGAGGCCGCCCGGCTGATGATCGACCAGCGCCTCGGCGGCGACATCGTCTACGTCGCCTCCAAGAACGCCGTGTTCGCGGGCCCGAACAACATCGCCTACAGCGCCACCAAGGCCGACCAGGCCCACCAGGTACGCCTGTTGGCCGCGGAACTCGGCGCGCACGGCATCCGCGTCAACGGCGTCAACCCGGACGGCGTCGTGCGCGGATCCGGCATCTTCGCCGCCGGCTGGGGCGCCCGGCGCGCCGCTGTCTACGGCGTCGAAGAGGACAAACTCGGCGAGTTCTACGCCCAACGCACCCTCCTCAAGCGCGAAGTGCTCCCCGAACACGTCGCCAACGCGGTCTTCGCCCTGACCGGAGGCGATCTCTCCCACACCACGGGGCTGCACATCCCCGTGGACGCGGGAGTTGCCGCGGCCTTCCTGCGCTGAGTCGCACCAGCGACACGCAAGGCCGTCGCTGCCGCTGCCCGGCGAGTGAGGGTTCGCCGGTCGGCGGTACGGCTGAACAACACGGAAAACCGGAACCCAGACGATTGCCGAGGTCCGCCATGTCCAAGCCCGATCAGCCCGCCGCCTTCGCGGCGGTGGACCTCGGCGCGTCCAGTGGGCGGGTGATCGTCGGCCGGATCGGGCACGACACCGTCGACCTGACCGAGGTCCACCGGTTCCCCAACACGCCGGTGAGCGTCGGCGGCGTGCTGCACTGGGACATTCTCGATCTGTACGCGGGGGTGCTCCACGGACTGTGCGCGGCCGGACGGACGGCCGGGCGGATAGCCGGCGTCGGCATCGACTCGTGGGCCGTGGACTTCGGGCTACTGGACGCCTCCGGCGCGCTCCTTGGCAACCCCGTGCACTACCGCGACGCACGCACCGACCGCATCCCGGAAAGGGTGTACGAGACGGTGCGACCCGACGAGCTCTACGCCAGGACAGGCATCCAGCACGCCCCGTTCAACACCGTCCATCAGCTCGTCGCCGTCCGCGGCACCGCCCAGTTCGCCGCCGCGCGCCGCGTGTTGCTGATCCCGGACCTGCTCGCGTACTGGCTGACCGGCCAAGCCGGGACCGAACTCACCAACGCCTCCACCACCCAGCTTCTCGACCCGGTTGCGGGGCAGTGGGCCGACGACATGGCCAAGCGCCTGGGCATCGACACTTCGCTGTTCCCGCCGCTGCGCAAACCCGGCGACCACGCCGGCTTCCTGCGCGACGACGTGCTGGCCGAGACCGGCCTGACCGGGCCGGTCTCGGTGACGGCGGTCGCCTCGCACGACACCGCGTCCGCCGTCGTCGGCGTACCGGCCGAGGACACGCGCTTCGCCTACATCTCCAGCGGCACCTGGTCGCTCGTCGGTCTCGAACTCGATGCTCCGGTCCGTACCGAGGACAGCCGCCGCGCCAACTTCACCAACGAACTCGGCGTCGACGGCACGATCCGGTATCTGCGCAACATCATGGGCCACTGGCTGCTCCAGGAATGCATGCGCCAGTGGACCCACGAGGGACGACCACAAGAGCTGACCACCCTGCTCGCCGCGGCGGCCGACGTGCCGCCACTCGGATCGATCGTCGACGCCGGCCACCCGAGCTTCCTTGCCCCCGGCGACATGCCCCGGCGCATCGCGGACGCGTGCACGGCCGCGGGCGATCCCGAGCCGAACACCCCCGCCGAACTCGCCCGGTGCGTCTTCGACAGCCTGGCACTGGCCCACCGCGAGGCGATCATCGACGCGCAACGCCTGTCCGGACGCGGCGTCGACACGGTGCACATCGTGGGCGGCGGTGCGCGCAACGCGCTGCTGTGCCAGGCCACCGCCGACGCGTGCGGGCTGCCGGTGGTCGCGGGACCGGTGGAGGCCGCCGCGCTCGGCAACCTCCTGGTGCAGGCCAGGTCGCACGGAGCCGTCGGAGGCACACTCGGTGAACTGCGCTCGCTGATCCGCCATACCCAGCACCTGCGCACCTACCTGCCGCATGGCACGCGGGCATGGGACGCCGCCGCACGGCGGTTGGCCGCGCGCCGCGCCCACTGACCCGCCCCGACCGCCAACGGTCCGTCGGCGACGGGCGACCTCGAACTCGACGCCACGGTCATTACGCAACACAAGGTTGCGGATCGCGGGCACCGCGGCTAACGTAATGCGCAACCGATGGTTGCTTATTGGAGGTCGTTGTGGAGTTCGGAAAGTTGGAACGCGAGATCCGCATCGACGCGTCACCGGAGATCGTGTTCGATGTGGTGAGTCGTCCCGAGCACATCAAGATGTGGTGGTCCGATGACGCGTCGTTCGAGCCTGCGCCGGGCGCGGTCGGCGAACTGGTGTGGGGCGACCGCGCCGGAGTTGAGCCGATCACGGTGGTCGACGTGGATCCGCCCCGCAAGTTCGCGATCCGTTGGATCGCTCCGGATGGTCAGCTGCCCGACGCGGACAACTCTCTCCTGATCACCTTCGAGCTCGAGCCCTCCGGCGACGGCACGATTCTGCGCCTGACCGAGAGCGGCTGGCGGGAGAAGGGTTGGGAAGCCGCTGTGTTGGAGGAGGCCTTCCACGACCACGAGCGCGGCTGGGACACGTTCCTGCCCAGGCTGCGGAGCTACGCCCCTTCCGGCCCTTTTGCGGTGGCGCAATGACCGTCGCCGTCGACGACGAACTCTGGTCGGCGATCGGCGACCCGATCAGGCGCCGCCTGCTCGACCTGCTGCTCGCGGAAGGGGTCGGTACGCCGACCAGCCTGAGCGATCGTCTCCCGATCTCGCGCCAAGCGGTCACCAAGCACCTGGGCGTCCTCGATCGCGCAGGCCTCGTGCACGCGACACCGATGGGCCGCGAGCGACGCTACGAAGTCGACGAGACGCAACTCTCCCGCGCCGTCCGGCAACTGAACGAGGTCGGCAAGACCTGGGATGCGCGACTGAACCGCATCAAGCGCATCGCGGAACAGATCCAGCGTCAGAAACAAGACTGACCAACAGGCACGGCGCCGGAAGAGATCCCTGGCGACCTCGTCGACCGTTGTCGGCATCCCGATCGCCTGAGCCGCAGGCTTCCTGAAGCCTTGGTAATCGCGGACGCGACGGAACTCGTGGCGGCGACGATTGGACCATCGAGCGCGTAATCATTTGGAAGAATCAAAAATCACCTTCGGAGGACGCATATGAGTGGATTGCTGCTCGGCGACAAGAACGCTGTGATCTATGGAGGCGGGGGTGCCATCGGCGGCGCGATCGCACGGGTATTCGCCCGGGAAGGCGCAAGGGTCTTCATCGCCGGGCGGACGCAGGCGAAGCTCGACGCGGTGGCGCGTGACATCGCCGCCACGGGCGGAACAGTCGAGACCGCGGAAGTTGACGTTCTCGATCAACAGGCGGTCGAAAAGCACGCCGATGCGATCGCGGCGACAGCCGGCAGCATCGACATCGCCCTCAACGCGGTGAGTGTCATGCACGACCAGGGAACTCTGCTGGCGGACCTCTCGCTGGAGGAGTTCATGCGGCCGATCGACGGCTTTCTGCGGACGCTGTTCATCACCAGCAAGGCCGTGGCACGGCACATGGGTCGCGAGCGTCCTGGCGTCATCCTGACGTTGTCCGAGCCCGGTTCCAAACTGGCTGTGGGCGGCATCCTGGGGCACAGTGTGAGCGCGGCCGGCAAGGAGGCCTTCTCGCGGGTTCTGGCCGCGGAGCTGGCACCCGGCAATATCCGGGTGGTCGGCATCCGTCCACACGCCGTCGTCGATGCGCCGGCAGCGGGTTCCTATACCAAGGACCTCTTCAAGCAAACTGCGGCAGCGGCCGGGCAGTCGGTCCAGGAATTGCTCGAAGGCGGCGGGATGGTGGAGGGGACTCTTCTCAAGAGGCTGCCCACGCTCTCTGAAATCGCCGAGACGGCCGCGTTCCTGGCTTCGGATCGAGCCGGAGCCATGACCGGAACGATCGTCAATCTGTCCGCCGGCGCACTTGTCGACTGAGGCCGCCATGTCAGATCAGGCCGACAAGGCCAAGCTGCTTCGTTCCCTGCACGTCCCGGGCGCTCCGCTGGTGCTGCCGAACGCCTGGGACGTGGGCAGCGCCCGCGCCGTCGTCGACGCGGGCTTCCCGGTGGTCGCGACCGCGAGCAACGCGATCGCCGCCGCTCTGGGCTACGAGGACGGTGAGGGCGCCCCGAGCAAGGAGATGATGTTCGTCGCCCAACGCATCGCAGCCTCGGTCGACGTGCCGGTCACCGTCGACGCCGAGGCCGGCTACGGGATGGCGCCGGAGGAACTGGTCGAACTGCTGAGCGGGATGGGAGTCGTCGGCTGCAACATCGAGGACAGTGATCACGCCAACGGCGGCCTGATCGACGTCGATGTCCGCGCCACCTACATCGCGCGGATGCGCGCAGCCGCCGACCGTATCGGGGTGCCGCTGATCATCAATGCCCGGATCGACTCCTTCTTCCCCACCTCGCCTCTGGCCGAGAATCACAAGCGTGCCGATGCGATCAGCAGGGCTGAGGCGTACTGGTCGGCCGGCGCTGATTGTGTGTTCCCTCCCGGAGCCGGGCCGGACGACCTCCGGGCCATCGTCGCCGAGGTCGGCGCGCCGGTGAACGCTGGTCTTCCACTGAAACGCGGGTCGCTGGACGAGCTTCGTGCAATCGGTGTGGCCCGGGTCTCCGTGGGGCCCCAGCTGTACCGCAGCGCACTCGACCACCTGCGCACCGATCTCCAGCCTCTCTTCGAGGCACGGAAGTAACGGACGGTGCCCACGAGGTGAGCCGCCGTGGCGGGCCGGACGACCTTGGTCCGGTGGCGTATGGGTCTACTTCGCCGGCTTGCTGGGAGGTTCGCCGGGTTTGGATTTCTTTTCCTTGGTCTTGGTGTCGCTTCTCGGCACCTTGTTCGAGCCTCGGGTCGGGGGCTCGTCGCCGGCGGGGGAGGAGACCTGGTTGTCGGCGGCGGCGGTTGTTCCCCGGGGCAGAGTGGGAGCGGTCGCGCGCGTGGGTAGCGCCGGGGACGTCGGGGTGGAAGGCGTCGTCAAGGGCGCGGTGGGTGGGGTCGAGGGCTGCGTGGCAGGCGGGAGGGGCGCGGTGGTCGGTGCGGGGCGGCTGTTGTCCGCGTCCGGGGCGGCGTGGTTGTCGAGGACCGCCACGGTTGCCCCGGTCGCACCCAGGATGATGCCGGCGACCACACCCGCGGCCGGCAGGCGATGTCGTCTCCGCCGCACCACCTTCGTACCGGATGCAGCCGAGGCCGAGGTCGACGGAGGGATCTCACCGACGGGCGTCTTGTGGGTCGTGACTTCCGATTCGGGTGGCGCGCCGGACGTGGGCGTGGACGACGACGCGGCGGCTTCGAGCAGGCGCACGCACTCGGCGGCGCCGGGCCTGGCGGCGGGATCGGTTCGCGTCATCGCCTCGATCACGCAGGCGAGTTCGCCGGGCACGTAGGACGGGATGTGCGGCGAGCGCAGCGAGCGAGCCAGGGCGGCATCGAGGGAGGCTCCCGGATATTCGCGTTCGCCTTTCAGCGCCTCCAGCAGGACCAGGCCGAGGGCGTGGACGTCGCACGCGGGCCCGGAGCCCTGACCGAGGATCTGTTCGGGCGCGAGGTAGGGGATGGTGCCGACGATCGTGCCGGGTGTGGAGCGGGTGGGTTCGTCGACGAGACGCGAGATTCCGAAGTCCGCCAAGTACGGGGCGTCGCCGGGACCGATCAGGACGTTGGACGGCTTCACGTCCCGATGCACGATGCCGGCCGCGTGTACGTGTCCCAACGCCGAGGCCAGCCGCGCGCCGAGCCTCGCCACCCGGTCACCCGTCAGGGGGCCGTCGAGTAGGTGCTCCCGTAGGGTGACGCCCCTGATCAGGCGCATCACCACATACGTGCAACTCTCGTGCCAACCGACATCGTGCACCGTGACCAGGGCAGGATGCGTCAATCGGCCCAGCAACACCGCCTCCTGGCAGAAGCGTTCCGCCGTCACCGCGCACGCGCCGGGTCGGAAGATCTTGACCGCGACCTCCCGCCGCAGTCGCAGATCGACGGCCCGGAAGACGTCGGCGGTACCGCCCGCACCCAGCAGCTGCCCCAGGCGATAGCGACCGTCGAGGATGCCGCCGCTGCGTGGAAGGGGACGCCGTATTCGGCGCGGTAGTGCCGTCATGCAATCTCCCCGGCTCGGTCCCGACAATGCCCGGGTCCCTACCCACCCTTCGCCCCCACATGCCGAAGCAAGACCCGAACGCCGAGAACTCCGCGTGCGTTGCGGGACAAAAGGCGTACTGCCGCTCGCGGGAAACGATCCGGCCCTGCGGATCCCGCTGCTCCGCGAGTTCGTCGAAGACCGGCTCGCGCTAGGCACCGTCTCGGCCGGCGAGATCCGCGCCTGGAGGCACGGCCGGTTCTCCTTCGAGGGCCTGTTGCGCCGTCAGCCCGCTCATGCCGCGCCCAACCAGCGGCCGCCCCGCGGCGCACAGGGACGCACGCCGTAGCCTCAGAGACCAATATTTATCGGACCGACCCGCGGCGTGGGCGTCGCGCAAGCCTTGGCCGTCGCCCATCACGCGGGCCTGGTCAACCGCGACATCAAGCCCTCCCCCCGGAGTTCTCGCGGCGGTCGGCCAGGGTGGCTCGGGCCCGCTGCAGGGCGCTGTTGACCGAGGCGATGCTGGTGCCGTGCAGGTCGGCGACCTCCCGGGCCGAGAAACCCAGGACCTCTCGGAGGATCAGCGTGGCCCGCTGCTTGGGCGGTAGGTGCTGAAGCGCGGCGACGAAGGCGAGCCGCACGGACTCGCCGGCCGTCGCGCTCACCTCCGGATCGCCGGTAGGGCAGGGCTCCACCCACAGGGTCGCGCTCGATGGAGCCCCAGGCGGCGTGCCGCCCTCACTCGGGCCGGACAGGTCCATCGGCAGCGCCCGCCGCTTGCCGGAGGCAAGGGCATCCAGGCACACGTTGGTGGCGATGCGGTACATCCACGACCGCAGCGCCGACCTGCCCTCGAACCGCTCGATGTTCCGCCAGGCCCGCACCATGGTCTCCTGTACGGCGTCCTCGGCCTCGGCGTACGCCCCCAGCATCCGATAGCAGTAGCCGGTCAGCTCCCCCCGGTACGCCTCCAGTCCGTCCGCCGCTGTGTCTGTCGTCCCCGTGTCCCCCATGCCGCACTCCTTCGAAGAGATGGCCCCAGGTCGCCAGCCCGGGGCCTCACCGTAGGGCGAGGTGCACACCTGGAGGTCGGCCACGGTGTACACGGCTCGCGGGTCCCGTACCGGATCGGGACGGGAGCGGACGCCGCCCCGCCGCCGTATCCCCACCTCGACGTATACGCCCACCGGGGTGTCGGCGCTCAGGGCACGCTGCGCCGATCGGTACGCCGCCGCGTCGGCGCACCGCTGCGCGGGCGACCCGGCGAGGGCGAACAGCGCTTCTCGCGAGTGGTGGCGGTGCGGGGTCGGACGGTCGGGGCCGCTTGGCTGCCCGGCATGACACGGGGGCTATGCGAGGTCCTTCCTGGTGGCGGGGACGACGCCGTGTGGTCGTTCATCGGGTGCGCTCCCATCCTCGCCGGGGAGCCCGCGAGCCCAACCGCGCATCCCGGCTGCGGTAGACGATGTAGGGGCGAGTGACGTAGCCCAGCGGAGCGGTGAGCATGTGGACCAGCCTGGTGAAGGGCCAGACCGCGAACAACGCCAGCGCGCTGAGCGCGTGGAGCTGGAACAGCAGAGGTACGCCGGTCATCAGCGCGGGGTCGGGCCGTAGTTGGAAGATCGACCGGAACCAGGGGGAGATGGTGGTCCGATAGTCGTAACCGTCGCCGATGATGTTGGCGGCCACGGTGGCTGCCAGGCCCAGCATCAAGGCGAGGGTGAGCATGACGTACATGAGTTTGTCGTTGCGGGTGGTCGCGCTGAAAACGGGTCCGACGATGCGGCGCCGGTAGACGAGGATGGCCAGTCCGCCGAGCGTGCTCACCCCGGCCATGGTTCCCAGGACGACGGCGGTGACGTGGTAGGTGTGTTCGGTGATCCCGACGGCATCGGTCCAGCCGTGCGGGATCAGCAGGCCCCCGATGTGGCCGATGAGCACCACCAGGATGCCGAAGTGGAACAGCGGGCTGCCGATGCGCAGCAGTCTGCTCTCGTGCAGCTGGGAGGAGCGGGTGGTCCAGCCGAACTTGTCGTAGCGGTAGCGCCAGAGGTGACCGCCGATGAACAGCACCAGGGCCACATACGGCAGGATCACCCACAACAGGACGCCCTGCGTGCCCGGTTCGGCGGCTGCGGCGTGCTGGAGGACCGGATTCGTCGGCGTGGTCGTCATGGCGTTCATCGGCGGTTTCCCACCGGGTCGGGCATGTACGAGGGCGGCGCGAAGGGGGCCAGTCCCACCTGTTCTTCGGGCGGCCCCTCCGCGGCAAGCCGGGCGACGGCCTCCCGCTCGTCCCCGACCAGCGGCGGCAGGGTCGCCGACACCGACTCCAGGACGTCCGCCCATGGGGCGGACACGTCGCGCAGGGCCAAGCGCAGCAACTCCACACCGGCCCGGTGCTCCAGCAGCAGCTTCCGACCGACTTCCGGTTCGGTTGCGGCGAATTCCAGAACGACCGCCAGGTGGTCGGGGAGTTCGTCGTCCGAGAGCCGCAGGCCGGCGGCGGCGTAGGTCTGCTTCATGCTCAGCAGCGCGATCCCGCGTTTACGCGTGTCGCCGTGGGCGTAGTAGGTCAGGAATGGGCAGCAGCGCCTGCGGTGGTCGAAGACGGCGACGTACTCGGCGGCCAGGTCGTCGACACCGGTGGCCTCGACGTGGTCGAGGAACCGGTGCAGTGGGGTCGCGATCGGCCCGGGCAGGGCCGCTGCCGCCTCGCGGGCCAGGCGGGCGTGCCCGCGAAGGTGCTCGCCGGGGTAGGCCAGCAGCAGCGACTGGACCTGCCAGGCCGATACGTACAGCGTGACGGGGGTGCGGCGGGTCATGGCGTCGGCTCGCTCTCGGCGTTGGGATCGGTGCCTTCCGTCAGCTGCGCCGGCGGATCATCCTCGCTGCCGGGACGGTGTGGAAACAGGCCCTTGGGGGTGCCCTTGCCGTCCCAGTCGAGGAGGTTGACGCGGCTTGCCTTGTCCGCCGGGTCGGTGACGGAGTCGGTGGTCTGGCGGGCATGCAGCATGCGGAAGTTCTCCACCGCGACCGGGGAGGCGCCGCCGGAGGACTCTCCGAAGGGTCCGGAGCCGCCCATGCCGGGTCCGCCCTCGTAGTCGAGGCTGCACTCGGTGCCCAATTCCTCCAGACCGTGCGCCTGCTCGGCGTGTGCGGGCGGGATGACGTAGCGCTCGTCGTACTTCGCCAATGCCAGGAGCCGGTACATCTCATACAGGTCCTCTTCGCCCATGCCGACCGCCGCGGGGACCGAGGCGTCGGGTTCGCGGCCGAGGTTGATGTCGCGCATGTAGCTGCGCATGGCGGCCAGTCGCCGCAGCACGGCGTCGACGGGTGCCGGGTCGCCGGCGGTGAACAACTCGGCGAGGTATTCGACGGGGATGCGCATGGCGTCGATGGCGGCGAACAGGTTGTGGCGGTTCTCGGCGTCGTGACCGGTGCCGCCGACCGCGTCCACGACCGGCGAGAGCGGCGGGATGTACCAGACCATCGGCATGGTGCGGTACTCCGGATGCAGAGGCAGCGCGACCTTGTAGGTGTTGATCAGGGCGTGGACCGGCGAGCGTTGCGCCGCCTCGATCCAGTCCCGAGGGATGCCCTCGCGCTCGGCCGCTCGGATGACTTCGGGGTCGTGCGGGTCGAGCAGGACGCCGCGCTGGGCCTCGTACAGGTCTTTGTCGTCGGGCGTGGCGGCGGCCTCCAGGACCCGGTCGGCGTCGTACAGCACCAGGCCGATGTAGCGCAGGCGTCCCACGCAGGTTTCGGCGCACACGGTGGGCAGTCCGACCTCGACGCGAGGGAAGCAGAAGGTGCACTTCTCGGCCTTGCCGGTGCGGTGGTTGAAGTAGACCTTCTTGTATGGGCAGCCGGTGACGCACATCCGCCACCCGCGGCAGCGGTCCTGGTCGACCAGGACGATGCCGTCCTCGGTGCGCTTGTAGATCGCGCCCGAAGGGCAGGAGGCGGCGCATGAGGGGTTGAGGCAGTGTTCACAGATCCTGGGCAGGTAGAACATGAAGGTCTGCTCGAACTCGAACTTGACCTTCTGCGAGATCTCGGCGAGCAGGACGTCCTTGTGTCCGTGTTCCGGCGCCCCGCCGAGGTTGTCGTCCCAGTTCGCCGACCAGTTGATCTTCATGTCCTTGCCGGTGATCAGCGACTTGGGCCGGGCGACGGGAGTGTGCTCCTGGAGCGGGGCGTTGATCAGGTTCTCGTAGTCGTAGGTCCAGGGCTGGTAGTAGTCGTCGAGGGAGGGCAGTTTCGGGTTGGAGAAGATGGTGATCAGCTTCTTGAACCGGCCGCCCGCCTTGAGCGTGAGGCGTCCTCGCTCGTTGAGTTTCCAACCGCCCTTCCAGGTCTCCTGGTC
This sequence comes from Embleya sp. NPDC005575, assembly GCF_040605455.1. Classification (NCBI taxonomy): domain Bacteria; kingdom Bacillati; phylum Actinomycetota; class Actinomycetes; order Kitasatosporales; family Streptomycetaceae; genus Embleya; species Embleya sp. NPDC005575. The sequence continues at coordinate 83,265 of NZ_JBEXCV010000012.1, forward strand.
TTCGTAGCGGCGCGGGTATCCCTGGCCGGGCCGTGTTTCGACGTTGTTGAACCAGACGTACTCGACTCCGCTGCGGTTGGTCCACGCCTGTTTGCAGGTGACGGAGCACGTGTGGCAGCCGATGCACTTGTCGAGGTTCATCACCATCGCCATCTGGGCCATGACCTTCATCAGTACGTCACCTCCTGGGACCGGCGGCGGATCACGGTGACCTCGTCGCGCTGGTTGCCGGTCGGGCCGAGGTAGTTGAAGGCATAGGACAGCTGGGCGTAGCCGCCGATGAGGTGGCTGGGTTTGATCAGCAGCCGGGTCAGGGAATTGTGGATGCCGCCGCGCCGGCCGGTGGTCTCGGTGCGGGGGACGTCGATGAGCCGGTCCTGCGCGTGGTGCATGTAGACGGTGCCCTCCGGCATGCGGTGGGAGACGACCGCGCGGGCGACGACGACGCCGTTGCGGTTGACCGCCTCGATCCAGTCGTTGTCCGCGACGCCGATCTTCGCCGCGTCCTGGTCGCTCATCCACACCGTCGGCCCGCCGCGGGAGAGGGAGAGCATGAACAGGTTGTCCTGGTACTCGGAGTGGATGGACCACTTGTTGTGCGGTGTCAGATAGCGCACAGCGATGCCCAACTCGCCCAGGTCGCCCACCTCGGGTTCGTTGAACAGGGCGTGCATGTTCAGCGGTGGCCGGTAGACCGGCATCCACTCGCCCAGTTCCGCCATCCAGTCGTGGTCGAGGAAGAAGTGCTGCCGTCCGGTGAGGGTGTGCCAGGGCTTGAGGCGTTCGACGTTGATGGTGAACGGCGAGTAGCGGCGTCCGCCGGCCTCGGACCCCGACCATTCGGGAGAGGTGATCACAGGAACGGGCGCCGCCTGCGTGTCGGCGAAGGTGACCTGCTTGCCCTCGTGTTCGGCTGCCAGATCCGCCAGTTGTGTGCCCGTGCGGACCTCGAGAGTGCGGAAACCTTGGGTCGCCAGATGTCCGTTGGTCGTGCCGGACAGGGCGAGGATCGCCTCACACGCCTGGACGTCGCGGGCGATCGAGGGCCGCCCGTCGGCCACACCGCCGTGGACGGTCCCGTTCTTGTGCCGCAGGTACTCCAACTCGCGGTCCACCTTGAACGTGACGCCCTTGGTGGTGGCGCCCAGGGTGTCCAGTAGCGGCCCCAGCGCGGTCATCTTCTCGGCCACGGCCGCGTAGTCGCGCTCGACGGTGACGAGTTTGGGCATGGTGCGGCCGGGAACGGGTTCGCACTCGCCCGTCTTCCAGTCCTTGACGCGGCCGTGCGGGGTGGCCATGGCGTCGGGGGTGTCGTGGAGCAGTGGGGCGGCCACCACATCGGTGACCGTGCCCAAGTGGTCGACGGCCAGGCGGCTGAAGGTCTTGGCGATGGTGTTGAAGGCGTCCCAGTCGGTGCGGGTCTGCCAGGGCGGAGCGATGGCCGGGTTGAACGAGTTGACGAAGGGGTGCATGTCGGTGGTGTTGAGATCGTGCTTCTCGTACCAGGTCGCGGCCGGCAGCACCACGTCGGAGTAGAGGGTGGTGCTGGTCATCCGAAAGTCCAGCGACAGCAACAGGTCGAGCTTGCCCGTGGGGGCGTGCTCGCGCCACACGACGTCGCGGGGACGGGCGCCCTCGGGTGCTTCGGTGGCGCGGACGGAGGAGTCGGTGCCCAGCAGGTGCTTGAGGAAGTACTCGTTGCCCTTGGCCGAGGAGCCCAGCAGGTTGGCCCGCCACACGGTCAGCACCCGGGGGAAGTTCTCCGGGGCGTCGGGATCCTCGACGGCGAAGCGCAGCCGTCCCGCCTTCAACTCGTCCACGACGTACGGACCCACCTCCCGCCCGGCGGCCTCGGCGTCGGCGGCGAGAGCGAGCGGATTGCGGTCGAAGGTGGGATAGGAGGGCATCCAGCCCAGGCGGGCGGACTGCGCGATGACGTCGGCCGTCGCCCTGCCGGCGAACGTGCCGCCGGCGGAGGCGGCGGCGAGGGTGTCGGCACTGAACGGGTCGTAGCGGAACTGGTCGGTGTGCAGATACCAGTACGCGGTCTGGATCATCTGCCGGGCGGGTCGGTTCCAGTCGGCGGCCGTGGCCAGCGCCGAATAGCCGGTGATGGGGCGGACCTTCTCCTGGCCGACGTAGTGGGCCCAGCCGCCGCCGTTGACGCCCTGGCAGCCGGTGAGCGTGGTCAGGGTGAGAAAGGCCCGGTAGATGGTGTCGGAGTGGAACCAGTGGTTGGTGCCCGCTCCCATGATGATCATGGAGCGGCCTCCCGATTCCTCGGCGTTGTCGGCGAACTCCCGCGCGATGCGGGCCGCCTTCTCCGCAGGGACACCGGTGATCGTCTCCTGCCAGGCGGGGGTGTAGGGCTGCTGCGGGTCGCTGTAGCCGGCGGGCCATCGGCCGGGCAGGCCCGAGCGGGCCACGCCGTACTGTGCCAGCAGCAGATCGAAGACCGTGGTCACCATCCGGTCGCCGATGCGGCGGACGGGCACGCCGCGCGACAGCAGCCCGGCTTTGCCGTCGGGGGTGTCGAAGCGGGGCAGTTCGACGGCGACGGGCGCCTGGGCGCCGCCGTCCGCGCTCAGCAGCGGGTCGATGTCGCCGAGGTCGAGGTTCCACTTGCCGACACCGGATTCGCCGTAGCGGTGGCCGAGTGTGCCGTTGGGTACCACCGGCCGGCCGGCGGAGTCCAGCAGCACGGTCCTGAATTCGGCGTTCTCGGCGGTGGCTTCCTCGCCGCCGAGGTCGGCGGCGGTCAGGAACTTCCCCGGCACCCAGGTTGTGTCCCCGTCGCCTTGGTCTCGCTGTTCCAGAGTGACCAGGAAGGGCAGATCGGTGTAGCGCTTGACGTAGTCGATGAAGTAGTCGACCTGCCGGTCGACGAAGAACTCCTTGAGCAGCACGTGGCCCATGGCCATGGCCAGGGCGCCGTCGGTGCCGGGCTGGGCGGCCAGCCACTCGTCGGCGAACTTCACGTTGTCCGCGTAGTCCGGTGCGACCGCGACGACCTTCTGCCCCCGGTAGCGGGCCTCGGCCATCCAGTGCGCATCGGGGGTGCGGGTCACCGGGAGATTCGAGCCCCACATGATCAGGTACCCGGCATCCCACCAGTCGCCGGACTCGGGGACGTCCGTCTGGTCACCGAAGACCTGCGGTGAGGCGACGGGCAGGTCGGCGTACCAGTCGTAGAACGACAGCATCGCCCCGCCGAGCAGCGAGTAGAAGCGGGCACCGGCGGCGTGGGAGACCATCGACATGGCCGGGATCGGAGAGAAGCCCGCCAACCGGTCCGGGCCGTACTCCTTGATGGTGTGCACGTGTGCGGCGGCGATCATCTCGGCCGCCTCGTCCCAAGTGGCCCGCACCAGACCGCCCTTGCCGCGCACCGACTTGTAGCGGCGCGAGCGCTCGGGATCGGAGACGATGTCGGCCCAGGCCAGGACCGGGTCGCCCAGACGCTGCCTGGCCTCCCGGTACATCTGCAGCAGGACCCCATGCACATACGGGTAACGCACTCGGGTGGGTGAGTACGTGTACCAGGAGAAGGCCGCCCCGCGCGGGCAGCCACGCGGCTCGTATTCGGGGCGGTCGGGCCCGACCGAGGGATAGTCGGTCTGCTGCGCCTCCCAGGTGATGATGCCGTCCTTGACGTACACCTTCCACGAGCAGGAGCCGGTGCAGTTGACCCCGTGGGTGGAGCGCACCACCTTGTCGTGCGACCACCGGTCTCGGTAGAAGTCGTCCGCCGCGCGTCCGCCGATCCGGTGCAAAGTCCGCCCGTCGTCCGACACTTCGGCTCGGGTGAAGAACCGTCGGCTGCGCACCAGCGCGTCCGTGAGCCGGCCGTCGATACCCGCTCGTTGCCCCGATCCGGGGTTGCTACTCACCGTGCCACTCCGCTTCCGGGCGCGCCTGCCCGTTCGAATGTGATCGGTCCTGGCGCAGGCGACTCCAGGACCACGATCCGGTCGGGGAACTCCGTTGCCGTCGTGGGACGGAGACCGTGCTCCTCCACTCGGGTGGGTGGGGCCGGCACGGCGGCGATCCGCCGGCCCGGTTTTGCCCTCCGGGGTGTGTCGCCGTCGCGGCGGGCGGCGTGTACCCGGCCGATCGGATCGACGACGGTGTCGTGTTCGCGGGTGGGTTCTTCGATGGAGGCACCGTCCGGCAGCTGCGGTATTCACACATAGCCGAGTCCTCGTGGAGATGTGGGGGCGATCATGCGGGCGTTCGGGTGAGGCCGGGCCGGGCGCCGGCGGCGGCCCGTCGCACCCCGGTGACGGTGAACACGAGTGCGGCGACCGCAACCAGAACCAGCAAAAGCAAACCCAGGGCATAGCTCCCGGTGGCGCTGAAGATGACCCCCATGACCAGGGGCGGGACGAAACCGCCCAGGCCGCCTGCGGCGCCGACGACGCCGGTGATCGAGCCGACCTTGTTCGCAGGCGCGAGGAGGGCGACGAGGGCGAAGGTGGCGCCGCTGCTCGCGCCGAGAGCTGCGGCCATGGCGAGGAAGGCGACGGTGCCCACCGGGGCGAGGGGCGGGGTGGCCGACTGGACGGCCGCGCCCACGATTACGACGGCCAAGGCGCCCGCCAGGACCCGGGTGGGGCCCATTCGGTCCGAGAGCCACCCGCCGACCGGGCGCATGGCCACGGCCAGCAGGACGAAACCGGCCATCCGGTTCGCCGCGTCCGCCTGGCCGAGTCCGTAGCCGGTCTTGAGGTAGGTCGGCAGGTAGACCGAGAAGGCGACGTAGCCGCCGAACGCGACCGCGTACAGGGCGGATGCCTGCCAGGTGAGGGGCAGCCGCATGGTGTCTGCCAGCCGCCGGGAGAGCGGTTCGCTCGGGACGGTGCGGCCGGGTGCGTCGCGCAGCAGTACCGCTGCGAGCACGGCGTACAGGGCGAGCGTTGCGGCGGTGATGAGGAAGGGATTGGCCATACCGTGAGCGTCGACGAGCTTGACGGTCGTCAGCGCGCTGATCGCCGTGCCTCCCATCCCGGCTCCGAAGATGCCGATGGCCGACCCGCGTCGCTCCGGTGGGAACCAGGCGCTGACGAACGGCACTCCGACAGCGAAGGCAGTCCCCCCGATGCCGAGGAAAAAGCCGCCCGCGAGCAGGGCGATCAGCGAGGAGTGTCCGGCAACGCCCAGGTAGAGCACGGGCACGATCGTCGCGGCCGACACCAGAGGGAACATCACTCGGCCGCCGAACCGGTCGGTCAGCGCCCCTACCGGAACCCGTCCGAGGGAGCCGACCACGACGGGCACCGCCACCAGCAGGGACTGCTCGAACGAACCGAGCGCCAGGGACTCCTTGAACCGCGGGCCCAGCGGGCTCAACAGTGCCCACGCCCAGAAGTTGACCGCGAATCCCAGCGTCGCCAGCGTGAGCATCATCCACGCGCGACCGCCCGGGCCCCCTGCCGGCGCCGGTGCCGTGTCGGCGGTGTCGTCAGGCGCGCGCATCGTGTACCTCTCGGTCGAGTCGTGACGAGAGCGCCACCCGAATGCGGGACGCTGCGGTCCCGACACCGCCTCGGCGGCTCCCAGCCACCAGATTCGTCGAACCTGCCTGTGACCGCATGGGCCATTGGTCCCGTCGACCGGTGTCTACCGGCCGTGGCCACCAGCGGGTCGGGGCAACATGGGGGTGGCCGCACAGCTCGCCGGAAGGTTGTCGGGCGCCAACAGCCGTACCGCGACGGCGAGGATCGCAGACGTCGAAGAGGGCCCTCGACTTCAACGCCGGCACGACATCGGCTACATGCGACTACGGCCGGCGGATCTTGGGACCGCCCACATGCTTCGGTCCGGAAGCTGGACCTCGCCGGCCTCCTCGACCACGTCATGGACGACCTCCTCCACGCCCGATTGCCGAATTTCACCGAACGAACCGTGTGAAAGCGGAAGAGCGGCACAATTTTTCGGCTTGCCCGCCAGGGGTCCTCGACAGGAAGGTCCTTACGCGCCCCGCCCGCCTGCGCCGACTTTGTCCGGCTCGCGGATGTCCCGTCGTCCCGGTCACTCGGGTGCCACATGCGCCACCGTGCCCGGCAGTGGAACCCTGGGAGTATGAAGAACCGTCACGTGACGCTGTGTCTGTGCGGAGACGTGATGCTGGGCCGCGGCATCGACCAGATTCTTCCGCACCCGGGTGATCCGTCTCTGCGCGAGGGTTTCGTCGGCGACGCGCGTGACTACGTGCGATTGGCGGAGGAGGCCAACGGGCCCATTCCCCGACCGGTGGGCTTCCGTTGGCCCTGGGGCGACGCACTGGACGTCCTCGACGCCGAGGCACCGGACGTCCGGATCGTGAATCTGGAGACCGGCATCACCACGAGTGACGACTTCGAACCGTTCAAGGCCGTGCACTACCGGATGCACCCCGACAACATTCCGTGCCTGGAGGCGGTCCGTCCGGATGTCTGCGTCCTGGCGAACAACCACGTCCTCGACTTCGGCCGTGCGGGTCTGGCGGAAACCCTCGACGTGCTACGCGGGGCCGGGCTGCGCACCGCCGGCGCGGGGGGCGGCATCGCGGAGGCCCGGCGCCCCGCGGTGGTGCCCGTCGGGGAAGGCGGGCGGGTGGTGGTCTTCTCCCAGGGGATGCCGTCCAGCGGGGTACCGCCCGATTGGGCCGCGACCGAGAACCGCTCCGGCGTCGACTTCACCCACGACGCGTCGGAGCGGGGTGCTGCGGAGCTCGTCGCACGGGTGGGTCGGGCGAAGCTCCCGGGGGACATCGTGGTCGCTTCCGTCCACTGGGGCCCGAATTGGGGCTACGACATCGAGCGGTCGCAGACTCGGTACGCGCGCCGCCTGATCGACGGTGGCGTCGACGTCGTGCACGGCCACTCCTCGCACCATCCTCGGGCGATCCACGTGTACCGGAACAAACTGATTTTGTACGGCTGCGGCGACTGCGTCGACGACTACGAAGGCATCCGTGGCTACGAGTCCTACCGCGACGACCTGCGACTCCTGTACATCGCCACCGTGGCGCGCGATACGGGAGAGCTGGCCGCTCTGCGCATGGCGCCCCTGCGGGCCGTGAGGATGCGTCTCCGGCGCGCCCCACGCGTTGATGTCGAGTGGCTGGCGACAACGCTGACCCGGGCCGGCCGCCCGTTCGGGACCGAGGTGGGCCCGGAGCCCGACGACTGCCTCGTGCTCCACCGCTGACCGACCGCGCGGGCGCCTCGTCGACGGGCTCCGCGGCATCATCGCCCGGCCGGCCGGCGGGCCGTTCGAAGAAGTCGGGCGGGGGCCGATGAGTTTCCCCGCGATCCGCAGTCCAAGATCATGGCTGGTGCGGCGCGACATGAGCGCGCTCTGGCCGAATCAGCCGAGAACCCGACACGAGACACCGAGGAACCTTTGATGCGTACTTTGATCAGCACCGCCTTCATCTCGCTGGACGGCGTCGTGGAGGGCCCGGGCGGGGAGCCCGGCTACCGGAACTCCGGATGGACGTTCAAGGACGTCGAGTTCCTCCCGGAGGCGTTCGAGATCAAGGGCCGGGAGCAGAAGGAGGCCGCCGCGATGATGATGGGCCGGGTCAGCTACCGGGCGTTCAGCGCGGTGTGGCCGGACATGGCGGACTTCGCCGACTACAAGGTGATGCCGAAGTTCGTCGTTTCCACCACTCTCACCGAGAACGACCTGGTGTCGAACTGGGGCGAGACGACGATCCTGCGTTCGCTCGACGACGTCGCCGCGCTGAAGGAGACCGAGGGCGGTCCGATCATCCTGCACGGCAGTGCCTCCTTGAACCAGGCCCTCTCGGACGCCGGCCTGATCGACCGCTACCACCTGCTGGTCTTCCCGCTCCTGCTCGGCGCGGGCAAGCGGCTGTTCAGCGCCACGGACAAGGACACCCAGAAGCTGAAGCTCGTCGAACACCAGGCGTACGCCAACGGCCTACAGAAGAACGTGTTCGACGTCGTCCGCTGACCGGGCGCCCGACGGCTGTGTCCGTGCCGAGCGTGAGGCGCGGCCGACACCGCCGGTCGGCGCACTGTCGTGGCGGGGCCTCAGGCGCGGCGCGGAGAGCGCGGGTTGGAGGAGTCCGCGTCCTGGGGATCGACGCCGGTGGTCGCGGTGGCGTCCTCGCCTCCACTGGGACGACGGGAGGGCCCCTTGGGGCCTCGGTCGTGTGTGCCCTTGCCGCCGGATGTAGCGCCTTGTTCTTCGCCTCGGCGTCCCAAGCTTTCCACCGTGTCGCCGGGCACCTCCTCGGTCTCCTCCTTCGACTCGGTCCGTCCGGGTCCCGGAGGTGGGGCGAATTCGTCCGGATGGAACGACCGGTGCGCGCTGTCGTTGTCACCTTGGCGCCTGGCGTTCACGGAGGGGGACCAGCCGCGGTTGTCGGCGTCGACGCGGCCGGCGGCGCTCTCGTTGCGGGACTTCTCGGCAGGGTTCTTGCGTGTTGTCATGGCGTACCGCCAACATCGTCCCCGAGACCCCGCCCAAGCGGACGAGGGCGCCCCAAGTCTAACCGCCACGTGGTCCGAGCGATCGGGTCGCCGAGCGCGGTGCGGCGAGCCACGGTGACCCTCGGCGACCCGCCACAGGTAGGAGGGGGTTGGCTCAGGGCAGCAGGTTGCGCAGGACGACGGAGGCGAGGGCGGCGTCGAGCGCGCCGACGCCGGTGAGGTCGGCGATGGTGATCGCGTTGAGCGGTCGGTGGGGTGGGTTCTTCAGGAGCAGACCCGCGGGGTGGTCGGTGTGCCGGCCTGCGGTGCCGCTGCGGACCGCGTGGCCGAAATCGCCGTGGTCGATGCACTGCTCGTGGTCGTCGGTGGCTATCAGCTGTGCGCGGCCGAAGAGGGCTGCGGGTAGTTCGTTCTTGTGGGGCATGTCGGCGCCGATGCCTGTGACGTGCGTGCCTTCGCCGACGGCCTGCGCCTCAAGGACGGGGGAGGTGGCGGGGGTAGTGGTGACGATGATGTCGGCTTCGGCCGCCGTGCGGGCGGTGGCGGGGCGGGCGTGGAGTCCTTGCGTGTCCAGCCAGGTGCAGAGGTTCTGTGCCCGGTGCAGGGCGCGGCTGTGAACCAGGACGCGAGCGAGGGGCCGGAGCCGGGCCAGCCACGTTACTTGGAGACGGGCCTGTTCGCCGGTGCCGAACACGGCCAGGGTGGTGGCGTCGGGACGGGCCAGGGCGTGGGTGATCAGTGCGCCGGCGGCCGCGGTGCGTAGGGCGGTCAGCAGTCCGCCGTCGTTCAGGAGGGCGCGGACCTGGCCGGTGCGGGCGTCGAGTGCGCAGACCAGGCCGTGGTTGGAGGGGAGCCCGTTGCGGTTGTTCCGGTAGAACCCGGTGGCGATCTTGACGGTGAAGGTGTCGGAGCCGGTGATCCATCCGGCTTTGACGTGGCAGTCCCCTTCGGCGTCGGGGAAGTCCAGGTGCAGGGGCGAGGGGACGGTGGTGCGGCCTTCGGCGTGGGCGATCAGGGCCTCGCGGACGGTGTCCATGACGAGATGGGGCGGTGCGGCCTCGGCGATGGCTGGTCTGTCGAAGAGGGGGAGGCTCACCGGTGATCGCCCATCCATGAGGCGAAGGCATCCAGGCCCCGTTCGGGGTGGGCACGGCCGATACCGATGCGGAACCGATCGATGGGCGTCGGGGTGAGGTCGGAGCGGTAGATGCTTGCGGGCAGCAGGAGAACGCCGGCTTCCTCGACCAGGCGGGTGCAGAAGGTCTCGACGCCTTCGGCTCCCAGGTAACGGGGGTAGGCGACGCAACCGCCGTCGGGGGCCTGCCAGTCGAAGTGCTCGGGGAACCGGGCGAAGAACGCGTCGAACGCGGGGAGGTTCGCGGCGATCAGGGCCCGGTTGCGTTCGAGGATGACGGTGCGGGACTTGAGGGCGATGCGGGCCAGGACCTCGCTGGGCGCGGCGTTGCAGATGGTGGTGTAGTGCTTGGCCCGCTCCAGGCGCGAGCGCAGGTCGGCGTCACGGCAGGTGATCCAGCCGATGCGCAGTCCGGGTAGACCCAGGGATTTCGAAGTGACGTTCAGAGACAGGGCGCGCGGGGACAGGTCGGCGGCGTTGGGCAGGGTGCGCCGGGTGTCGCGCTCGAGGCCCCGGTAGACCTCGTCGCTGAAGAGGTGGATGCCGCGTTCGTCGCACAGACGGGCCAGCGCCGTGAAGTCGGCCGCGTCGATGACCTTGCCGGTGGGGTTGTTGGGGAAGTTGACCGAGACGACACGGGTGTCGGGACGGATCGCGGCGGCCACCGCGTCCAGGTCCAGGGCCCAGTCCCGGTCCGCGTCGAGGGCCACCCCCGTGACGTCGCACAGGGCGAGGGGAACGGTTTCCGCCGCCTGGTAGTTCGGGGTCACGACCACCGCATGGTCGCCCGCGCCGAGCAGGACGTTCATGGCGAGGTAGAGGGCTTCCTCGGCCCCGGCGAAGCAGATGACGTCGTCCGCGTCCGCTTGGGTGTAGGTCTGCGCGATCGCTTCCCGCAGGGCGGGGTCGCCGAAGGTCTCGGTGTAGCCCAGCGAAAGATCCTCGAAATCCTTGCGATCGGCGTCGTCGGCCAGCGCCAGCAACTCGCTCAGCGTCATCGTCTGCGCGTCGGAGGCGGTCAGGTGATGGCGAGCGGTGAATTCCCAGCGGGAGAAGTATCGTTCCAGGCGGAAGTCCGGCAGGCGCGTCATGACGAAGTCCTTTGAGCTCTGTGTTCGGCGAGCAGCGTGTAGAGGGTGGAGCGTGAAGCCTTCAGGGCGCCGGCGACCAGCGGGACGGCACGACGTACGGCGAAGACCCCGGCGTCGTCCAGCCGGCCGACGACCTCCCGGCGGTCGCTGCGGCTGAGGCGCTCGGCGGGCTTGCCGGCCTCGCGGACGTAGGTGCCGAAGATGTGCTGCACGTGGTCGGCCCGGTCGTGCTCGAACAACGGCTCCGGTCGCCGCACGGTGGGCGCACCGAAAGCGGCCAGGACCGATGCGGCCTGTTCCAGCGGGGTCGGTCGGTGTCCGGGTCGTGGAGGACCGCCTCGGTGTACGGGCCCAGCAGCAGTGCGACGGCCTGACAGACCGGGGCCCATGTCCGCACTCGCGGGTCCTGGTCCGGCTCGATTCCCATACTTGGACTGTACGTCCAGTTCGGATTGAATGTCCAGGTCGGTCGTTGTCGAACGTCCGTCGCTGCCGGCAAGGCCCGTCTGGTGCGCTGATTGGCGACTACTTGGCGAATCGGAGTCTCCGGCGACCCGTCAGGCCTGGGCTGACGCGGTTGTTCGTCGTCACGGACACGAGTACCGACCCCGGCCCGTCTTTGCCGAGATGTCGGGTGGCACCCCGTAGGGGTCGGGGTCGGCCCGGAAGCTCGGGCAGTGCTGTTCATGCGCGGAGCGCTGTCCCTCGCGTACTCGGGTTGCGCAATACGGATAGCCGGCCATGGGGTGTGGACCTAGCGTGAACCGCCGGCTGTGATCACGCGGTGGCCGATGTGCCGCCGACCCAGGTCGTCCGCACGTCTGCGGGCAGGAACGGGCATTCGATGAAATCCAGTACGGCAAACCATGAGCTCCGGGGGCAATCCACGACGCTTCGACGTCGACTCGGCATGGCGGCCGCGGCCGCGTTGCTCCTCACCGGTGGCGCGGTCGTCGTGGCTCCCAGCGCGACGGCCGCGTCGCATCCGTCGTGCGACCTGGACTTCAGGGACCACGTCGTGGAGATCTCCGGCAGCAACGTCCGGTTGCGATCCAAGCCGAGCGGCAACTCCACGGTGCTTCGGTTGCTGCAGAAAGGTGCCGACGTCACCGTCTACTGCCAGAAGGACGCCGGGGAGGCCAACTGGTGGTACTACGTGAAGCACAACGCCAGTGGGGTCAAGGGTTGGGTGTGGTGGGCGTACGCCTAGGCGCCCGCCGGCCCTGACGGGAGGGCGTCGCGGACGGCCGGCCGATGGTCGTATGGGCGCAGCGCGGTGACCGAGTGCTGCCCCGGCACCGCACCCGTGGTCGTCGAGCGTCGGTGACGTGGTGCGTCGACGGATGGCGGTTCGCCTGCGCCCCGGTGGGGTGGGAGGAGACCGCGCAGCCCGCCACGACCGCGGTCTCCGTCCCCGGCTCGACGCCGCCCGGCAGTTCCTCGCACCGGGACCGACCGGAACCGCCCATCGCCGAGGCGGTGGGCGGTTGACCCCGGCCGGCGCGCGCCGTTCGGTCTCAGCCCCGGCTCCGCGACCGGTTCCAGTTCTCGCTGGTGGTGAAGTGGGTGTCGTAGAGCTCCTGGACGTCGAGGAGGCTCTCCGGCGGCACCTTGCCGTAGGCGATGCGCTCCAAGTGCCGGAAATACTCGAAGCGTTCGACGCCCGGGGTGATCACGATCAGGATGTCCGCGTCCTCCCCCGGTGCGGCGGCGAACGCGTGGTCGAGGCCCGGCGGCACGATGACCACGTCGCCCTTCTCGGCGGTGACCACTTGGTCGCCGGACAGGAGTTGCGCCGTCCCGTCGAGCAGGTAGAACAATTCGGCCGACCGCGAATGCCGGTGCGGCGTGGCGCCGTTCGCGCCGTCGGCGAGGGTGACGCGCTGGGTGGACAGCGCGCCCCCGGTGGAACTGCTGTCCGCCAGGAGCCGGATGGTGGTCGGGGCGCGACCGATCACCTCCGCATCGGTGGAACGGAGCAGGACGGAGTCGTCGAAGCCGGGAACGATGAGCGACATGGTGTGTCCTCCCAAGTACTGCGGTGTCGTTGCGAGAAGACTCGTCCCTCCCTCTTGGAATCCACATGGACCCGACATGGAACACGACAGGACACCGATCCGAACCCCCGCTCCCCGTACGCGTCGGGCCACGGCGGACTGCGCACCGCGCGCCCGGTGTTCAACGCCCTGGAAACCCCGGAACGTGAGCGTCAGACGCTGCGCCGAATCCAGCGGCCTTCAGCGTGCACCGGTGCCGCCGCCGGTCCGCAACGCGGGACATTGGCGCCGAGGCCACTCGCGCGGCGGCAAGCAGGTGCGCCGGGCGGTCCGGGCCGGCGAGGGTGGGATCGCGCCTCGCGCCGGGGAACACCAGCGGCTGCTCGTGCGGCCGGACGGGATCGGCGAGGCAGGCCGTTTCCTCCAGCGTGTCGGTGCCGTGGGTGGGGCCACTGCGCCCGGCCGGTAACGGATGAACGCTATGCCCTGATCGCTCGAACCTGACCGCCCGACCCTCGAAATGCCCTGGCCCCGCGCAACGCGATCCGGCCGGGACGATGGTTTCCGTCGTGTGTGTCGTGGCCCCTGCCGAGACGATCGGAAGTCTGCGGCCTGCCGAGCTGCCTTCGGCAGACACTTCCGTTGGAGCGGGATCGGTTCCGGATTCGGGTCGTGATTCAGATCATGCCCGCAGGTCGTGACCTGGGCGGTGGACAAGGTTGTCATTCCGTTGAGAACGCGATCTAGGGGGACGCATGGCGAACATGGCCCGAGGCACCACGGCCGGCGCGGTCGACGGGAGACGCCCTTCGCGGCGGGCACGCAGGGTCCTGCCGGTACTCGCGCTGTGTGTCGCGCTGCTCGGCATGGGCGCGTGCAGCAGCGACGGCGACACGAAGGACAAGCAGGACGGCAAGGCCGACGCCACCGCGCAGAGCAAGGGCCCCGGCGCCGGCGACAACGCGCCGAAGACGTCCAAGGCCGTGGTTACCATCGCCCCGCAGGACGGCGCGATCGGGGTGGCCACCGACGGCGCGCTGAAGGTGAGCGTGGCCGCCGGCAAGCTGACCGAGGTCACCGTGAAGACCTCCGAGGGCAAGGCCGTCGAAGGCAAGGCGTCTGCGGACGGGGCCAGTTGGGTGCCGTCGGCGGCGTTGCAGACCGGTACCAAGTACGCGGTGTCGGCGACCGCGACCGACGCCGCCGGGCTGGTCTCGGCGCTGCAGTCCTCGTTCACCACGCTCACCCCGGCGAACACCAACTACGGCGTGTTCAACATCGACGCGAACGAGACGTACGGCGTCGGCATGATCGTCTCGCTGGACTTCACCAAGCCGGTTACCGACAAGGCGGTGGTGAACCAGTCGGTCACCGTCACCTCCGAGCCCGCCGTCGACGTCAAGGGCCACTGGTTCGGCAACCAGCGGCTGGACTTCCGCCCGGAGAAGTACTGGAAACCCGGCACGAAGGTCACGCTGCACCTGAACCTGGACGGCAAGCAGACCTCCCCGGGTGTCTACGGCAAGCAGAAGAAAGACGTCACCTTCACCGTCGGCCGCGCGCAGACCAGCGTCGCCGACAGCACCGCGCACACGCTGACCATCACCCGCGACGGCAAGGTTGTGGACAAGGTGCCGGCCAGCCTGGGCAGCAGCGAATTCACCACCTGGAACGGCAAGATGACGATCATGTCCAAGGAGGGCACGATCCGGATGTCCGGCCAGAGCGTGGGCTACGGCGCCGACTCGTACGACATCCCGGACGTCCCGCACAGCATGCGCCTGAGCAACACCGGCACCTACGTGCACGGCAACCACTGGTACAAGGACAAGGCCAATCCGCCGTTCGGGCGGGAGAACACCAGCCACGGCTGCGTCGGCCTCAAGGACGTCGTGGGCGGCGGCGACGCCAAGATGCCGGCCGCGTGGTTCTTCGCGAACTCGCTGATCGGTGACGTGATCGAGGTGATCCACTCGCCCAGTGAAGTAATCGCCCCGGAGAACGGTTGGAGCGGCTGGACGATGACCTGGGCCGGCTGGACGACGACCTGATCGGCCTCCGTCCCACCACCGGGGCCGCCGGCCCGGCGCGCACCCTGGAGTACGAACCGCCGCAGGGGCCGCCCGTGCGTGTGCGTTTCGACCGGAACGTGAAGGCCGAACGCCACACATGCCCGTGAGGCGTGCGTGGGGCACGCCGCACGGGCACGTTCGGTGTGGGCGACCGCCCGAGCCGGCGGTGCCCGCCGGAGGTCGAGATCGAGATCGACACGCAGTACGCGGCGCGTTCCATCGCCGCATGCTGCACCTCTGCGGCCTGCGGGGTCGCCGGGTTTTCCATTCACTCTGCGGCGATCGCCTGCCGCCCGCCTCCGCGTCACCAAGGCCCGGGTCGACAGCGGCTATCGAAGCAAGGCGCGCCAACTCGTCTTCACCCCCGGCTGGTTCGTACGCAAATACGATGCTCCGGTGACGAGTGACGTGGCGACCGGTCAGCCGACCCGCAAGCAACCAACGGAGGGGGATGTGGAGTTACCCGGCACCCCCGGCACCCCCGGTGCCGCACATGCCGAGGCCGAGGTTCGGGGGTGGACCTGGCCGCCGGCCCGAATACCGCATCGGGACCGGCCGCCGACGTCGCTGCGCGAGCGGTTGGTGCCCTCGTACACCGACAACAGCGCGTACACCGGCGGTGGCTGGTTGCCGTGCCTCCTGGTGACGCTGTTGGCCGGTTTCATCCGGTTCTGGAATCTGGGCAAGCCGCGGGCGGTGATATTCGACGAGACGTACTACGCCAAGGACGGCTGGTCGCTGCTCAAGCTCGGCTACGAGGGCACCTGGCCCAA